>JAYTUY010000247.1:0-4011 GCA_043744275.1 Saprospiraceae bacterium | reverse complement strand
TGTAATTCGTAAGAGCCGTATGAAGTGAGAGTTTCAAGTACGGTTCTGTGAGAGGGTAAGGGCAACTTTTTGGATGCCCTCGCCCTACTCGACTTTTTCAATATTTGAATGCCTTAGAAAATGAAATCGTTGCAGTGGATATACCATCAGGTTTATTTTCAGACCGACATACTGAGGGTATGGCAATTGAAGCTCAACATGTTTTTAGTTTTGAGACTCCTAAGTTAGCCTTCTTAATGCCTGAAAATCAACAGTTTATACAGTCATTTGATTTTAAAAGTATAGGACTTAAACCTGAATATTTAGAAGAGATTGAGTTTGATAATTTATTTATCACGCAAGATATGGCGTTTAATCTTTTGAAAAAACGCAACAAATTTTCTCACAAGGGCACTCATGGTCATGCGCTTTTAGTCTGTGGCAGTCTGGGCATGGCAGGGGCAGCTATACTTTCCGCAAGGGCATGCTTGCGGTCGGGTGTGGGCTTGCTCACCATTCATACCCCTCAGTGCAATCGCCTTATTTTGCAAACAGCCGTGCCCGAAGCTATGTGTCGAGAAGATGCCATCAACGACGTGACCACTCATATTGAAGATTGCCTTTCCTGCAACACCATCGGCATTGGTTGCGGACTTGGAAAAGATAAACGCACGGTAAAAGCTTTGAAAGATTTATTGAAAAATTATACCAACCCAATGGTCATTGATGCCGATGCTTTGAACATTATTTCTGAAAATAAAGATCTGCTCAAATGCCTTCCTGCCAACAGCATTTTAACCCCTCATTCAAAAGAATTTGAACGCCTTTTTGGCAGTACAAACAATGATTTTGAGCGACTTAAATTGTTGAGAGAACAAGCTAAATCATTGAATATCAATATTTTACTCAAAGGAGCGCATACAGTAGTGGCTAATACTGAGGGGGTCTGTTTTTTCAATTCAACAGGCAACCCAGGCATGGCAACAGCCGGCAGCGGCGATGTTTTGACAGGCATTCTCACGGGCTTTTTGGCACAAGGTTATGAGCCATCTGCGGCGGCTATTTTGGGCGTATATGTACATGGTTTGGCAGGAGATTTGGCGGCGGATAAAATAGGGGAGGAGGCATTGATAGCCTCGGATATTATTGAAAATTTAGGGGCTGCGTTTAAAAAAATCCAAAAAAAAACGCCGTAAATCATTGATTTACAGCGTTTTATCTTTCGTTTTGATGTGATCCCGTTGGGATTACAACCATTTTTTTATAGTCCATCAATTAATTCTTCCAATTCTTCTATGTAAGGAAAATAACCAATTTTCCCATTAAACATAAATGCTTTTAAGCAAATAGTATTATCAGCATTAACGAAAGAATCTTCTCTGATACCCATTTTTCTACCATCATCTGAATCTTGTAATATCCAAAATCCTCGCAACTTGTCAGATCTATTATTTTTTGTAATTTGGCATATAAGATATTCGTCAGTATATTCTTCCCTTATTATTACGGCAGGTCTAATTTTAGAACCTAAACCATCTTTAAAAGGGAATTGAACAGTTACAACATCTCCTCGATGGAATTTGGGCATATTAAATTATCATGGTTAGTTTTTTCATTTCGGTAAATAAGCTGTATCATACACACTAATTTCATCATCGTCCCAATCATCTGCAAATGCTTCTAAACGCTTCCGTTGTTCTAAGATTTCAGATAATGAAGCCCCCTTAAAATCAGAAGGGTATAGCTTAAATCTAAGTGCTTGCTCGTATTCAGCCATCATAGAATAAAATTGATTAATTTCATGCAATACTGGTCGTAGCTGATTGGGAACTTGATTAATGTTATATTGACGAGAATCTAATGTAAGCCTTTGAAGCTTATCATGCAACTGCTTATATATATTGAAATTATCTTGTTTGATTTCAGTATCCTTAATCTTTTGAATACGAGATGGAATACGGGCATTTAAAAAGCGAAATAAATGCTTAATTGCAAAAGCTGTCGGTGTTGAGAATAAAAGTGCAAATTCTTTAGCAAACCGACTGTATGTTGTTTTTATATCTCTGTACGAATGGTCAGCAGTACGAATTATCAAGTAAGCTGCATGACTTTTGTACAGAAAAAATTGATTTTCTAAAGTCATAGTATTAGATTATTTAATTGTAGCAATTGTTGTTATTTTCTTTATTTATGACAAATATAACGCAAAAAAAGTTCCAAGTATATAATTACTAAATAATTTTTCTTGAAAATATTACAATTTGATAGAAGTCGATTTCAATGCTAAATTTCATTTATATTAAAAATTAAACTTACAAGGGTATTTTTGGGTATAAAGAAAAATGCCTTGTCACTTATTAAGCGACAAGGCATTTATAATTCATTGATAATCAATGTTTTATCTTTCGTTTTGATGTGATCCCGTTGGGATTCGAACCCAAGACCCTTTGATTAAAAGTCAAATGCTCTACCAGCTGAGCTACGAGATCTTATTACTTGTTTTTTACTAAATTCAGTCACTTTCTCTGAATTGCGCTGCAAAGATAGATTTAATTATTTTCCTTCCAAATTAAATTTGGATTTTTTTATTTTTAAATTTTAAAAGTGAAAAAGTGGAAATTATAACTTGTTGATTATCAGAAAGTTATGCGCTAAAATGAGGCAATATTTTTTTTATTTTTTTTAAATTCAATCAGGTGTTTCTAATTCTAACTCCAATTGTATCCCCTCAGTACCGCTGTCTCGTGAGTGCTCATTTGCTAAATTTGACACTGAAATACCTAATAACCGCACCTTAAT
Source organism: Saprospiraceae bacterium (assembly GCA_043744275.1). GTDB lineage: Bacteria > Bacteroidota > Bacteroidia > Chitinophagales > Saprospiraceae > JAAFJT01. The sequence continues at coordinate 1,233 of JAYTUY010000247.1, read as the reverse complement.
AATGTCATTAAAATTGGCATTCAACAGTTCATAAGTACCTTTTAATAAATCATCAAAATCCTTCAATTCATATAAAAACGTTTTTGAACGTGTCAAGGTTTGAAAATCAGGCGTTTTGGCTTTTAAGGTGAGGGTTTTACCAAAATTGTTTTTACTTTTCATATAGTCAAAAACCTTTTTGACAATGGGTCGCAACTGTTCTTTCATTTCATCAATGTCTTCAATATCATCGAAAAAAGTTTCTTCTGCACCGATACTTTTACGGATGCGATTCGGATTGACCGCGCTTTGATCTTCGCCTCTACAAATGAGGTAATAATGCCGCCCGACCTTTCCAAAACGGCGAACTAAGTCAATTTCTGTCCATTTTTTCAAATCAGCCCCGTTTTTCACGCCCATTTTAAGCATTTTTTCAGCTGTTACTTTACCAATGCCATGAAATTTTTCGATGGGCAAAATGTCCAAAAATGCCTGTGCTTGGTCGGGTTTGATGACCGTCAAACCGTTCGGTTTATTGAAACCTGAAGCGGTTTTGGCTAAAAATTTAGTGAATGAAACGCCTGCCGAAGCCGTTAACTCAGTCTGTTCAAATATTTTTTCACGGATTTTTTTCGCAATTTGAGTTGCCGAATCAATACCCTTTTTATTCTCCGTCACATCTAAATATGCCTCGTCTATACTGAGGGGTTCTACCAAATCGGTGTATTCTAAAAATATTTGACGAATTTGAAGCGACACCTTTTTATATTGCTCATAATTGCCTTTTACAAATATCAAATGCGGACACAGGCGCGCCGCCACCATGCCCGGCATAGCTGAATGCACACCATATTTACGCGCTTCATAACTCGCCGCCGCCACCACACCACGCCGACCTGAGCCACCCACCGCCAACGGTTTGCCGCGCAATTCAGGATGATCTCGCTGCTCCACGCTGGCGAAAAAAGCGTCCATATCTATGTGAATTATTTTACGCATTATTTTACAAATTTAAAACAAAATATTTATTAAAATCAAATTAATTTTCTATTCTGATTTTTAAATTATAAAAAATAAAAAAGGTTAAAATATTGATAATCAATACTTTAACCTTTGATGTTATAATTGTAAAATAATTTTTAACATTTATTGTATTGAAATCGTTATTCGTTATTCGTTATTCGTTATTCGTTATTCGTTATTCGTTATTCGTTATTCGTTATTCGTTATTCGTTATTCGTTATTCGTTATTCG
>JAYTUY010000246.1:0-4023 GCA_043744275.1 Saprospiraceae bacterium | reverse complement strand
GTAAAAAAAGCAAAATACCATATTTATACTGACACCTCTCGATTTCAATCAGTTTTCTACACAAAAAAATCGTCTCGTATTTATGCGAAAGGCAAAATTTATTATGATGCTGATTCCTTAGCTTTCGATGGCAAAGCCGTCTTTGAAGGGCATTTGGGCAAGTTAACAAGTGTTCGTTATTATAGAAATGGAAAAATGTTGCCCTTGATATTTGTAGATAAAAACTTATTGAAAAAACCTGAACGTAAAGCATCTTATTACATGACTATTAGCGAAAAGGGCTATTTTTATGCTTATAAAATTGCTTTCCGTTCTCCAGATGTAGAAACTGATGCACTCTTTGCATCGGGTCGTGTTACTGATACAATCACTTTGAATTTTGATGGACAACTGATTGAATACGATTATCAGGGATATGTTACAGACATCCAAAAATTTAAAAATGGTGAATTAATTCCTTTTATTGAATCCACTTTAGATATTCAAGCACCTCAGGAAACGATGGGTGTTGTGACTCATTCCGCAAAAATCTATTCTGTAAATGATGTTGAAAGTGAACATCGAAAATTTATTAAAAAATGCCGTGATACAGGTGCTGATGGAGTGATTGGTATCAAAACGACTTTGTCACCTGTGGGTGGAAGTGAGCCTTCAGAGATGCAAAATATTGTCATTCAAGGTACAACTATTCGGCTTATAAATGAAAAAAAAGATGGTTCGGATTAGAAGTGACACCCCCTCAGTATTTTAAGAAAAAACCAAGGATTGTATGCCTATTAAAACATACAATCCTTGGTTTTTTCAAGCAATTAATCCAAATTGCTGTCCAATAAATCGGGATTTAATACTATTTCTTTTGTAGTATCTCGTTGTGATTTCAAAACATAATAGGTAACAAACACACCTAAAAAACCACATATAACACCCACTGCACTCGTTGTTAAATTGTCTTCAAGAAGTTCAGGATTAACGATTGCCATTATAACGCCTATTATAACTTGAGTCAAATAAAAGCTGGCAACACCGATAGCTCCCCAAAGATAGCTATTACGGTTTTTATCATGCGCTAATTGAGCAAAAATCTTTGCAATACCTACTAAAATGAAAATACTGAGCATATTATTAGATTTAAAGGTGAAAAGAAAAGACACTGCAAAAAAAAAGCCCAATGTTTCATGTAGAGGATTTAAATCAAAACAAATAATTAAATTTTAAAAAATTATCTCTAAACTCAACTTATGTACCTACCTTTTGTTAAAATTGTGCTTTAAATACAATACAACAAGGGTTTATGAAACAAAAAAGAGCGATAGTTTGGTTTAGGAATGATTTGCGGTTGCACGACAACGAGGCGTTGCAGGAGGCATTGAGCAATGCAGAAGAAGTGCTGCCAGTTTATGTATTTGATGAACGTGTTTTTAAGGGAAAAACAGCATTTGGCTTTCCTAAAACGGGAAAATTTCGCGCTCAATTTATCATCGAATCGATACAAGATTTGAAACAGAACCTTCGACAACGGGGCGTTGATTTAATCGTCAGAATCGGTAAACCTGAGGAAATTCTTTTTGATTTAGCTCAAGAGGTGAAATCATCTTGGATATTTTGTAACCGCGAACGCACACCCGAAGAGCTATATGTACAAGATAATCTTGAAAGTAAACTTTGGAAAATAGGGCAGGAGATTCGCTACACGCGAGGTAAAATGCTTTATCATACCTCCGATTTGCCTTATCCGATTACTCAAACACCTGATATATTCACCACTTTTAGGAAAGAAACTGAACGCATCACGCCTATAAGAGAACCTTTACCAACGCCTTCTCAATTGCCCCCCCTCAGTATTCGGGTCGATTTTGGGGATATTCCGAACCTTGAAGATTTTGGACATAGCCCTTTTTCAAAAGATGAACGCAGCGTTATTCCTTTCAAAGGCGGTGAGACTGAGGGGTTGCGCCGATTGAAATATTACCTCTGGGATTCTAATTTAATCAAAACTTATGAAGATACTCGCAATGGCATGATAGGTGGTGATTATTCCTCCAAGTTTTCCGCTTATTTGTCGCAAGGCTGTTTGTCGCCAAAATTGATTTACCACGAGCTTAAAAAATATGAAGCCGAACGGGGTGAAAATAAAAGCACTTATTGGCTATTTTTTGAACTCCTTTGGCGAGATTTCTTTAGACTCATTGCTAAAAAATATGGCAATAAAGTCTTTCAAATTGGCGGTCTGATAGGTAAACCCGACGCTAAATGGCGCACTGACGAACGCCTTTTCAATATTTGGGCGCATGGAGAAACGGGTATTCCCTTCGTGGATGCAAATATGTGCGAACTCAATGCTACAGGTTTTATGAGCAACAGAGGACGTCAAAATGTAGCGAGTTTTTTAACTAAAGATTTAAATGTCAATTGGCTTATGGGAGCAGAATGGTTTGAAAGTCAATTGATTGATTATGATCCTTGCAGCAATTACGGCAATTGGCTGTATGTCGCAGGTGTAGGCAACGACCCGCGCGAAAATCGCTATTTCAACATTCTCACTCAAGCGCAACGCTACGATGCACAAGGGGAATACGTGAAATTATGGATTCCAGAATTAAAAAATGTACCCGTTGATAAAATAAATCGCCCCGATATTTGGAGCATCGAAGAGCAAAATTCCTACGGCGTTAAGCTCGGCGTTCAATATCCGAAACCAATGTTGTCAACAGCAAAATGGATTTCCTAATTAGTTGAGAGTTATGAGTTGAGAGTTATGAGTTTTTTACACTCATCACTCATATCTCATCACTCATATCTCATCACTCATCACTAAAAAAAGCATGAATAAGACTCTAAAACTCCTCTTTGCTATTGCCATTACGGCATTTGTTGCCTGTAAAAATGACAATAAAACGGCTGCTGCTTCCGAAGCACCAACGATTGTGCATAAATCTATTCAAAAACGACAAGTGGATGCCGAAGGGAAAACCACTCGGATGCTCGATTACCTCATCAGCTACCCCTCAGTAGAAAAGGGTTCGGAGGGGCTTAAATTGGCGGTGAAGTCTTTTTCAGAAGATTTTGTCGCTTCGTTGATGCTCATTGAAGGGGATCGGTTGCCATTGGATGATGTGATGCCTTATTATTTGATTGCCTTTCGAAAGGCATATGCAGCTACACCCTCTATTATGGGTTGGTCGGTAGAGGTAAAAGATACAGTCCTTTACAGCAAACCCAAAATAGTAAGCGTTATTCTGAATGGCTACACCAATTTTGGCGGTGCGCATCCGAATATAACTTCTACTATCGGTAATTTTAATGCAGCTACAGGAGAGGTAATAAATATGGATGAATTGATTAAAGACCGTGCAGCTTTGGCTGTTTTGTGTGAAAAGAAATATCGCATTGCCAAAGCACAAGCTTTTAATAGCGGTTTTAATTTTGATAAAGACAACCGTTTTAAATTGCCCAATAATATGGGATTTACGCCTTTCGGTATCTTATTTCACTACAATACCTACGAAGTGGGACCTTATGCCATAGGTGATGCCGATTTTATTATCGATTATGAAGACTTGGAAAAGGTAATGGATGTGAAGAAGTTTCTTTAATCTAACTGTTTAATTTCTCATTATTGGCGTGTCTATCTTTATCGCGCTTTGTTTTTTTATCTAAATTTTTTGATAAGGCGTCGGTCAAATCAATGCCCGTTTGGTTAGCCAGACATATCAAAACGAAGAGAACATCTGCCATTTCATCCGCTAAATCTGCTTTGGGGTCTAAAGGTTCTTGATTGGTTTTAAACGATTGTTCGCCATATAGCCGCGACATCAAACGCGCCACTTCGCCCACTTCCTCCATCAAAATAGCGGTGTTGGTCAACTCATTAAAATAGCGGATTCCAATGGTTTTTATCCATTCATCCACTGTCAATTGTGCATTTTTTATAGTCATAATTTAGTTTTGAGTTGAGAGTTTTGAGTTGAAAGTTGAAAGTTTGGAGTTGAAAGTTTGACTCTCAACTCAAAACTCTCAACTCAA
>JAYTUY010000245.1:0-14444 GCA_043744275.1 Saprospiraceae bacterium | reverse complement strand
GGATTGCGGATTGCGGATTGCGGATTGCGGATTGCGGATTGCGGATTGCGGATTGCGGATTGCGGATTGCGGATTGCGGATTGCGGATTGCGGCGTTTATTTATTTTTAATCAAATTTTAATTAATGTTTAAAGTTGAATAAGGAATAGGGTTTTTTATAAGAATATTTACAAACGTAACATAATGTTTGGAGTAAAAAAAATAATTATTAAATTATTTTATAAATTATAGCACTCTTTTAATAAATTACACCAATATCGGTATATTATTGTTTTTGAATATTAATATACAATGTTTGCAATTTTATTACTTAGAAATTTAGTGCTTTAAAATAAAATACCCCTCAGTAAATTTGGTTTTATTGAGGTTATAAACAAAAAAATATGCATTTTAGCTCCTTATACTGAGGGGGGTACAATAAAAAAAATCCGTAAGTTCAAATATGACTTACGGATTTTTTTTATTTCATAAACTATTGGCTTTCAATTACTTACCCTTCTACAAGCGTCCCAATATTTTCACCTTTTACTATTTTAGAAAGATTGCCATGATCGTTGATATCAAAAACGATGATTGGCACATTGTTCTCTTGGCAAATTGTGAAGGCGGTCATATCCATAACGCTCAAGCCCAGAGAGATAACTTTAGCGAAAGAAAGATTATCAAACTTCTTAGCAGTAGGGTCTTTTTCAGGATCGGCGGAATAGATGCCATCTACGCGTGTACCTTTCAAAATCACATCAGCATTTATTTCACTCGCGCGCAAAGCAGCGGCAGAATCTGTCGTAAAAAATGGGCTGCCTGTGCCACCTGAAAAAATGACAACACGTCTTTTCTCTAAATGGCGAATCGCCCGACGACGAATATAAGGCTCTGCTATGGCTTTCATTTCAATGGCTGAAACAAGGCGAGTATATAATCCAACACTTTCTAAAGCACTTTGCAATGCCATACCATTGATAACGGTCGCCATCATGCCCATATAATCTCCTTGCACTCGCTCAATGCCTGACTTCTCCGCTTGAATGCCGCGATAAATATTGCCACCACCGATGACAATAGCCACCTCAACGCCCATATCCACAATTTCTTTCACCTGCGTCGCATAATGATGAAGCATGACAGCCGTGATACCAAATTTTTGGTCACCCATAAGCGATTCGCCACTCAATTTGAGGACTATTCTTTTGTATTTTAATTGAGTCATAGTCGAGTTTCAATATTTAATGGTCTAATATCTAATGTCTATTTTTCTATAATCTACCTAATGCTGCAAAGGTAAAAAAAAAGCGAATTTCTGACGAAACTCGCTTTTTATATGACAATAAAATTTATCCTAATTTAACATGCTTGAAAGCCGTAACGGTCAAGCCTTTGCTAATGCTATCAAGATATGCTGAAACGGTTTTGCTACCGTCTTTCACATAATCTTGATTGAGTAGAACAGAGTCTTTGTAGAAACGATTCAATTTGCCTTGAGCAATTTTTTCAATCATTTCTTCTGGTTTGCCTTCTGTACGTGCTTGTTCGCGACCGATTTCAAGTTCGCGCTCAAGCATAGAAGCATCTACGCTATCCTTGTTGACAGCTACCGGTTTCATAGCGGCTACTTGCATAGCCACGTTTTTACCAGCATCTACTTTATCAGGACCTTCTTGGTTCAAGGCGATGATAACCGCTGCACGGTTGCCCATGTGTACGTAAGGAATCACTTGACCTTCGCCAGCTTCAGTTTTGATGTAGCCGTAATCAATGATTTCCAATTTTTCGCCAATAATACCGATTTGCTCCTTGATTTTATCTTCAATCGTGATGCCTTCTTCTGTTTTAAGAGCTAAAAGTTCAGCAGTTGTTTCAGGCAAATTTTTAAGAGCAATAGTAGCAAAAGATTGAGCCAGCTCTACAAATTTATCATTTTTAGCAACGAAATCCGTTTCGCAAGCCAAGCGGATGATAACGCCATTGTTGCGGTTTGCAGAAGTCAAAGCCAAGCAAACACCTTCTTTTGCTTCACGGTCTTCACGTTTTACTGACAATTTTTGACCAAGCTTACGAAGGAAATCAATAGCACCTTCGATGTCGCCGTCAGAATTTTCAAGGGCTTTTTTACAATCGCCCATACCCGCGCCTGTCATGTCGCGAAGTTTTTTTATATCTTCAATAGTAGCAGCCATTAGAATTCAATTAAAAATGATGGAATTAAAAAATTATTAATAAATGGCAAATATGGTGCGTTTCGCTCCATCAAGCCAAAGGCATGACTGAGGGGTCATTAATTTTCAGCCACCGCCTCTTTAGTTTTATTACGCTCTTCCAAACCTTGGCGAATGGCTTCAATCAAATAATTGGTAATCAAAGAGATTGATTTTGAAGCATCGTCATTTGCAGGAATCGGGAAATCAACTAAGTTCGGATCGCAATTAGTATCCACCATAGCGAATGTGCGCAAGCCCAAACGCTTTGATTCAGCCAAAGCCAAATGCTCATGTCCTATATCTACGAGGAATACAGCAGCCGGAAGGCGATTCAAATTAGCTACACCACCCAAAACTTTCTCAATTTTGTTGCGCTCACGCGTCATCATCAAGCGTTCTTTTTTAGTGATACCTGTAGCGTTAGGGTCGTTCAAAAGTGAATCAATGTTTTGCATTTTTTTCACTGATTTACGAACTGTTGTAAAGTTCGTCATCATACCACCCAACCAACGCTCAGTAGCGAAAGGCATACCGACGCTCAAAGCAGCTTTCATAACGATGTCACGAGCTTGCTTTTTGGTAGCGACAAACATAATTTTACGACCGCTTTTAGCGATTTGACGCATAGCATTGGCAGCGCGGTCAAGGCTTTCGCCCGTACGGTTCAAATCTATAAGGTGAATACCTTTATGTTCAGCAAAAATGTACGGCTGCATCTTAGGATTCCACTTGCGTTTCAAGTGACCGAAGTGTACGCCGGCATCAAGCATTTCTTTATATGATGGCTTTTCCATTATCAATTTAGAATTAGGAATGACAAATTATTTTTTAAGAAAAAGTAAAATCTCCAATCTCCAACGCGATTAACGTTTTGAGAACTGGAAGCGTTTACGCGCTTTAGGACGACCGTATTTCTTACGTTCAACGGCACGTGGATCACGAGTTAAGAACTTATGAACTTTGAGTGGTTTACGGAATTCTTCATTCAGTTTCACCAACGCACGGGCAATACCCATCCGAACAGCTTCAGCTTGACCTTTGAATCCGCCACCTGATACATTCACTAATACATCATAAGCAGCATCCACTTCTACAGTTTGTAGCGGTGCTACTACTGAGGGGTTGATGTGCATTTGAGGGAAATATTCACGGTAATCTTTACCGTTTACCGTTACTTTACCTTCGCCTTTTCTTAAAAAAATACGAGCAATAGCGGCTTTCCTTCTACCTACGGCAATAATTTGTTCCATTGTATGAATAGGTTCAGAATTTTTTAGAAATAATTATTTACTTAACACTTCTGGCTTTTGAGCCGTATGTGGATGCTCTGCGCCAGCATAAACGAAAAGTTTTTTGAACATAGCGCGACCCAATTTGGTTTTTGGCAACATACCCTTCACCGCTTCTTCAACGATTTTGATAGGTTTCTTAACCATTAAGTCTTTTGCGAAAACGCTTTTTTGACCGCCCGGATGCAGCGAGTAAGTCAAATATACTTTCTGATTCATCTTATCGCCTGTGAAGCGGACTTTATCAGCATTGATGACGATGATATAATCGCCTGTGTCAGAGTGCGGTGTAAAAGAGGGTTTGTTCTTACCCCTCAGTATTGTAGCGATTTGGGTGCTCATTCTGCCGACGGTTTCGCCCTCAGCATCAATCACGTACCATTTACGCTGCACATCTTCTTTTCTAACCGATACGGTTCTATAGCTTAACTTGTGCATTTCAATTATTTATTAAAATTTTTACTCAAATAAAATCAAAAAAATTAGATAAATGTGCTTTAAAATAAATGTTGAATCGGGCATTTTTAAAAAGCGGTGCAAAGATATTCTTTCAACTTAGAATAAACAAGCATTCTTGAAAAATATTTTTCCTAAATTGACGTAACTCATTGATTATCAGCCTTTTTTTGGCACAAATATTTGGCGGTTGAACTTATTAAACTCTTATTTTTAAATTAATACCCTTGGAATACAATGATTTTATAAGATTAAAAATTAAATAGTTAAATCATTTCCACCTATCATTTTTAGGGTAGGAATAATGCTGTTAACATTAAGTATTTAAAAAAATATTGTGTGAATATTTGGAAGTTTAAAAAAATTAATACCTTTGCAGCGTAAATTTTGCAAAATATTCAATCGGTAACGAAAGTTTTTACAAAATTCATTTGGGTTTAACTACACATTGTAAACTTAACTAAAACCAGCACACACATGACAAGCACCGCTACCACAGAACGCTACGGCGAAGCTGAATTAGCTGAATTTCGTACACTTATCCAACAAAAAATCTTTAAAGCAAGGGAAGATTACTCATTTTACGTCAATCAACTCACTGATTTATCCGCCGGCGGCGATAATAAAGTCAAATCTCTTGATGATGCTGTTGGGTCATCTGAAAATGAGTACATTGCTACTGTTGCAGCCCGACTAAACAAGCATATTCATCACCTTGAAAATGCTATCATGCGCATTGACAATAAGGTGTATGGCGTGTGCCGCGCTACAGGCAAATTGATTCCGAAAGAACGCCTTATGGCAGTTCCTCATGCTACTTTGAGCATTGAGGCAAAAAATAACAACTTAGGTTGAATTACTTTGGTGAAAAATTTTGATGAACAAATTTAAGAATTTAAATGGCTGTTCCCTTTCAAGGAGTTCAGCCATTTTTTTTATTTGTCTTAAAAAAAATCATAACCTTTGTGGGAAAATTAGATATTAGATAGTTAGACAATAGAGATTAGATAGATAAAGTCTTGATTGTCAGTCTAATATCTATTGTCTAACTATCTAATATCTAATTTCATATGTCTAATTTAAAAATTGGAATAATTGGAGCAGGAGCCATGGGGAGCGGCATAGCTCAAGTAGCTGCAACGGCTGGCAATATTGTAAAAATATATGACGCCAATGATGTAGCGATGCAGCGGGCTCTTGAAAACGTGCGTTTAGGTCTCCGCCGAATAGCTGAAAAAGGCAAAATTTCTCTTATCGCAGCAGCCGATATTGCGAATAAAATTTCGATAGCCGAGCGATTAGAAGGCTTAGGTGATTGCGATTTGATTATAGAAGCCATCATTGAAGATTTGGAAATTAAAAAAAATATCTTCAACGAATTGGAAATGTATGTTTCCGAAGATTGTATTTTGGCAAGCAATACTTCCTCGCTTTCTATCACAGCCATTGCGGGTGCGTGCCAGTCTCCTGAGCGAGTTATCGGCATTCATTTTTTCAATCCTGCAACCATAATGCCTTTGGTGGAGATTATTCCTGCCTTGCAGACCCCTCAGTATATTGTCGAAAAAACGGTCGAAATTATTGAAAAATGGGGTAAAACGATCGTCATAGCGAAAGACACGCCAGGCTTTATCGTCAACCGCATCGCCCGACCATATTACAGTGAAGCATTGCGCATTTATGACGAGGGCATCGCCGATTTTAGAGCCATTGATGCCGCCATGACTGAGGGGGGCTTCAAAATGGGACCTTTCGCCTTGATGGATTTAATCGGGCATGATGTGAATTATGCCGTAACTGAAAGCGTTTGGACAAACACCTATTTCGACCCTCGATATAAGCCATCGGTCACTCAAAAGCGTCTGGTAGAAGCGAAATATTTAGGGCGCAAGACAGGTCGTGGTTTTTATGATTATTTCACAAAAGATAGTGAAAATGAAATAGTTATAGATGCTGAATTAAAAAAATACGTGTTCAATCGTATCCTCTCAATGCTCATCAACGAAGCCTATGATGCCATTTATTGGAACTTAGCTACCGACATAGATATTGAAACAGCGATGACAAAAGGTGTCAATTATCCAAAAGGATTATTGGCTTGGGGAAAAGAAATAGGCTTAGAAAATGTCTTAAAAACAATGAATGAACTGTATGATAAATACCGTGAAGAACGCTATCGGGCATCGCCCTTATTAAACAAAAAGATAGCTCAATAGATAGGTTTTTCAATCTTTTTGCTTTAAAATTTGAACAAAATCCATTTTTTTGCATTAGATTTGTAACTTTCAATAAGTTCTGAAACTTTTAATCAAATAAAACTTAAATTTCTATAAAATATAAATTAATGGATTGGAAAGAAGGTAAAGAAAAATTTATTCAATCGTGGGGTGCATTGGGTAGCGAATGGGGTGTCAACCGCACAATGGCGCAAGTTCACGCACTATTGATGATTTCACCACGCTCATTGAGTGCTGATGAAATTATGGAAGACCTTCAGATTTCTCGCGGCAATGCGAATATGAACATCCGCGCTCTCATGGATTGGGGTTTGGTGTATAAAGAATTGCGCCCTGGCGATAGAAAGGAATATTTTATAGGAGAAAAAGATATGTGGAAAGTGGTGCGCCAAATCATCATCAACCGCAAGAAGAAAGAACTTGAGCCTATGCTCAAAGTGCTCGACGAAATCAGCGGCGTCAAAGAAGATTGCGAAGAAGCTCAAGCCCTTGCCAAGACAGTGAATGACATTAAAATGTTTTCATCCAAAGCGGATTCTACTTTAGATATGCTCATTAAAGCAGATTCTAATTGGTTTGTGGGTACTTTTATGAAGATGATAAAATGAGGAGTGTTTAGTTTTTAGTGTTTGGTGTTTAGCCCGCCCATTATATACCAACCACTACAAACTAAATACTCAAAATTAAAAGCCTTTCAAAGATTTCAAAGCTTTGAAGGGCTTTTTAGTTTTATAAAAATTATCTTTGCCCAAATTTTTCAAGCAAAATAAAATTCAATGTTATCAGACATCATTTCAACAGGTAAAAAAGCAACGCGCGATGGCTTCGGCGATGGTATTCTCGAAGTCGGTCGTCAAAATAATCAAGTTGTTGCGCTCACGGCTGACCTTGCAGGGTCGCTCAAATTAGATAATTTTATCAAGGAATTTCCTGAGCGATATATTCAAGTCGGTATTGCTGAGGCAAATATGATAGGCATCGCCGCAGGTTTGGCAACGGCGGGTAAAATACCTTATACCACCACTTTTGCCAATTTTTCAACGAGCCGTGTGTATGACCAAATCCGTCAATCAGTGGCTTATTCGCATAAAAATGTGAAAATATGTGCGTCTCATGCAGGTGTTACGCTCGGCGAAGACGGTGCTACGCATCAAATCCTCGAAGACCTCGGCATGATGCGGATGCTACCGGGCATGACCGTCATCAACCCTTGCGATTATGCTCAAACGAAGGCGGCAACAATGGCTATGGCTGAGCATTATGGACCCGTTTATCTCAGATTTGGTCGCCCGAGCTGGCCCATGTTTACAGAAAATTATAAGTTCGTGATAGGCAAAGCGATACCCCTCAGTATCGGCACTGATGTGACCATTATTGCAACGGGGCACTTGGTTTGGAACGCTTTGGAGGCTGCAAAAGCGCTCGCTACTGAGGGGGTGAGTTGTGAAGTCATCAATATTCATACGATTAAACCGCTCGATGCAGAAACAATTTTGGATTCTGTTTCAAAAACACGTGCCGTTGTGACTGCTGAAGAGCACCAACGCGCAGGAGGTTTGGGCAGTGCTGTTGCTGAATTATTATCTCAAAAAATGCCTACGCCACAAGAGTTTGTAGCCGTGAATGATACCTTTGGAGAAAGCGGAACGCCTGATGAATTAATTGCTAAATATGGCTTAGGTGTGAGTGATGTAGTGAAAGCTGTGAAAGCCGTTTTGAAAAGGAAATAACCATTTTATTAAAATAAAGAAATATGAAATTCGGTACAAAAGCCATTCATGCAGGCATTGAGCCAGACCCAACGACGGGGGCAATTATGACCCCTATTTTTCAAACTTCTACTTACGTGCAAGCCGCTCCAGGCGATCATAAAGGCTACGAATATGCTCGCACTCAAAATCCGACTCGTGCTGTTTTAGAGAAAAACTTAGCCGCTTTAGAAAATGGTGTAGATGCCATTTGTTTCTCTTCAGGTTTGGCAGCTCAAGATGCCGTGATGAAATTATTATCATCGGGCGATGAAATTGTATCATGCAATGATTTATATGGTGGTTCATATCGTCAAATGGTGAGAGTTTATGAAAAATTTGGTATCAAAGCCAAATTTATTGATATGAGTGAGCCGCGTGGCATTCGGAAGCATTTGACTAAAAAAACAAAATTGCTTTGGATAGAAACGCCTACCAACCCCATGTTGAGCATCGTGGACATCGAGGCGATTTGCGCTATTGCTAAGGAAAAAGGCATTATGACTTGCGTGGATAATACTTTTGCTTCGCCATATCTTCAAAATCCTTTGGATTTGGGGGCGGATATTGTCTTGCATTCAGCTACTAAATATATAGGTGGGCATTCGGATGTGATTCATGGTTGTTTGATTGTAAAAGATAGTGAATTAGCTAAACAATTGCATTTTCTTCAAAATGCCTGTGGAGCAGTGCCCGGACCTCAAGATTGCTTCCTGATACTGAGGGGTATCAAAACATTGCACCTTCGAGTGCGGGAGGCTTGCCATAATGCAGGCAAAATTGCTGAATTTTTAACGACACATCCGAAAGTAGATAAAGTCTATTACCCTGGTTTCAAAACGCATCCGAATCATAAAATTGCTAAAAAGCAAATGCGGATGTTTGGCGCAATGGTCAGTTTTGATATAAAAGGCGGGCAATTTGAAGAAGCTAAAAAGATACTCAGCGGCACTGAATTGTTTTCGTTAGCTGAGTCACTCGGTGGCGTAGAGTCACTTATCGGGCATCCTGCGAGCATGACACATGCTTCGATTCCAAGAGAAGAACGGCTAAAAGTAGGCTTGACGGATTCATTGATACGCCTTTCAGTGGGTATTGAAGATGTCGATGATTTGATTGCAGATTTAAAAAAGGCTTTAGATAAAGTTTAAATTTTAAATTAAAATCGGCTTTAAAATTTAAAATGATACATAGAGTAAAAATATTTAACGACCCCGTTTATGGATTCATCAGCGTTCCGAATCCGAGTATCATCTTAGATGTTATTGACCATCCGTATTTTCAACGCTTGCGTCGTATCACCCAAACTGCTCTCACGCATTATGTCTATCCAGGCGCACATCATACAAGGTTTCATCATGCCCTTGGGGCTTATCATTTGATGACTCAAGCCGTAGAAGTGCTGCGTCAGAAAGGCATTGACATAACAAATGAAGAATGCGAGGGCGTTTTATTAGCCATTTTATTGCATGATATAGGGCATGGACCTTTTTCGCATGCTTTGGAGCACACCATTATTGATATACACCATGAGGATTTATCTCTGCTTTTTATGCAAGCTTTGAATGAAGAATTTAAGGGTAAATTATCGGTTGCAATTTCAATTTTCAAAGATGAATACCCTAAAAATTTCTTACATCAGCTCGTCAGCGGGCAATTGGATATGGATAGGATGGATTATCTGAATCGGGATTCATTTTACACGGGCGTTTCGGAAGGCGTCATTGGCTACGACAGGATTATTAAAATGTTGAATGTGCACGAAGGAGAATTGGTTGTGGAGGAAAAAGGCATTTATTCAATTGAAAAATTTTTGATTTCAAGACGCTTGATGTATTGGCAGGTATATTTGCATAAAACAGTGTTATCCGCAGAGCAGATGTTGATGCGTGTTTTGAAGCGGGCAAAAGAGCTGATTACTGAGGGGGTAACTTTAGAAGCATTTGGCTATTTGCAATTCTTTCTAAATCAACCATTTACAAATGATAAAAAAAATAACAGTGAAATAAATGAAAAAGAATTGATTGAAAACTTTGCAATGTTAGATGATTTTGATATTATTGCATCGTTAAAACTTTGGACGACTCATCCCGACTTCATATTATCACATCTCTCTATAAGCATACTCAACAGAAAATTGTTTAAACTTGAATTGCAAAATATGCCATTCGAGCGTGACATTGTAGAAAAAATACGTCAGAACGTAGAATTAAAAATACCTAAAGGAACAAACGTTGATTATTTGGTTTTCACAGGCGTTGAAAGCAATCAAACATACAATAAAACGAAAGACGAAATTAAGATAATGTTTAAAAATGGTACTGTTCGCTCCATTACAGAAAGTATGGATTATGAGTTGAATAGTAAAATTATTAAAAAACATTATCTCTGCTATCCTAAAAATATGTAAAAATATTTAAATTCGCAGTTCCTTTCATTTCATCTAACCTTTTATTAATTTTTTAAGAAAAAAAACAGTGAAATACTGAGGGGTATGAATACTCTGTTATTTTACTATTCTAATTTGAAAGCAATCATTATTGCATTATAAATTTAAAAAATTGTCTAATTAAATCATTTAACTAAACTCTGAGTAATGAGAAGTTTTAAACTATTCCTATCTACAGCACTTTCTTTTAGTGCAGTAATCTTGATGGCACAACCAGGTGATACGCCGCCAAACGCGCAAGCTGGTAAATGCTATGCAAAATGTATGATACCTGATCAGTACGAAACGGTTACTGAAAAAGTAGAAACAAAAGGTGCTTCTATGAAGTACGAAACTATTCCTGCTCAATACAGCACTCAGTCAGAACAAGTCATGACTAAGGCTGGTTCTAAACGTGTTATCGCTGTTCCTGCTGTTTATGAAACAGCGACTGAGCAAATGATGACTAAGGCAGCTTCTAAGCGCATGGTGCCTGTAGCAGCAACTTACGAAACTCTTACTGAACAAGTAATCGTGAAGCCTGAAACTAAACGGATGATTCCAGTTCCAGCTACTTACGAAACCATTTCAGAAAAAGTAATGGTGAAGCCTGAAACTAAACGGATGATTCCAATTCCTGCTGAATACTCTACCGCTACTGAGCAAGTTATGGTGAAGGCTGCCAGCAAGCGTTTAGTTCCAGTGGCTGCTGTTTACGAAACAGTTACTGAGCAATACGAGGTAGAAGCAGCTGGTGAAAAAGTAGATGTTTTGACTCCTAAAATGGAAACTGTTACTGACCGTGTATTGGTTACACCAGCAGCTACAAAATGGGTTAAAAAACAAGCATCTGCTAATTGTTTGTCTGCTGACCCTAACGATTGTTTGGTTTGGTGTTTGGTAGAAGTGCCAGCTGAATACAAAACAGTGAATAAGCAAGTCAACAAAGGTTGTGACGGTTCAGGTGTTGCTAACAGCGGTTGCGTTAAGAAAACACCAATCCCTGCAAAAATGGGCACTCGGACAACTCAAAAGTTGAAATCTCCAGCTTCAACAAGAGAAGAGGAAATCCCTGCGGAGTTCAAAACAATGACTAAGCAAGTAGTGAAAACGCCTGCAGCTGTAAAAGAGGAAATTATTCCTGCTGAATACAAAACAGTGACTAAGCAAGTTGTTAAAGTACAGGCTTCTGTCAAAGAAGAAATTGTTCCTGCTGTATATGCAACAGTGACTAAGCAAGTGGTCAAAACGCCAGCTTCTACAAAAGAAGAAGATGTTCCTGCTCAATATGCTACTATTACTAAGCAAGTGGTCAAAACGCCTGCTACTTTCAAAGAAGAAGACGTTCCTGCTCAATATTCAACAATCACTAAGAAAGCTGCTACTGCTCCTACAACTGTTCGCGAAGTAGCTATCCCTGCTGAATATGCAACTGTTACTAAACGCCGTTTGGTAAAAGCAGGTGGTTTCTCTGAGTGGAGAGAAGTTGTTTGTGGTGACAAAATCACAGGTGCAACTGTTCGCGCTATCCAACGTGCATTGAAAGAAAGAGGTTATGACGCTGGTCCAGAAGATGATATCATGGGTCCAATTACAAAAGCGGCTTTGACTAAATTCCAAAAAGACAAAGGTCTTCCTGTTGGAAACCTTAACGTAGAAACGATGAAAGCTTTAGGTGTAAATTAATTTTATTCCTTTAAGTTTTAATATAAAAAAACCCGTTTCGACTTGTCGAAGCGGGTTTTTTATGTTTATGAATATTCTATTCCTCAGAAATTTTCATGAGTAACTTTCCAATTTTATCACCGCCGAACAAGACTAAAAGTGTTTCGGGAAATGTTTCAACCCCACCTTCTACTATATATTCCTTCGATTTCAGTTTACCTTGCTGCATCCAACTGCCCATTTCCAAAGCGGCTTCTTTGTAACGAGCAGCATAATCAAACACAACCAAACCTTCCATGCGAGCCCGATTGACCAAAAGAGATAAATAATTTTTAGGACCAACTACCCCCTCAGTATTATTGTACTGCGAAATAGCTCCGCAGATAACGATGCGCGCTTTCATCCGCAACATAGAAAGACATATATCCAATGTCTCGCCCCCCACATTATCAAAATATACATCAATGCCTTCGGGGCAAGCTCTGCGTAAATCTTTTCTCAAGCTACCTGCTTTATAATCCACTACTTCATCGAAGCCCAATTCATTTTTCATAAAAGCAGCCTTATCAGCACCGCCTGCAATGCCTACTACTTTGCAACCTTTAATTTTCGCAATCTGTCCAACAATAGAACCCACTGCTCCTGCTCCACCTGAAACCACGACGACATCGCCCTCTTTCGGTGCACCAACGTCTAATAAACCGAAATATGCTGTCATACCCGTCATACCCAATACATTCATCCAATTACTGAGGGGGGCAAGCCGTGTATCCACTTTTGTCAATCCTTTACCTTCTTTTGCATGAAAATACTCTTGAACGCCAAACGTTCCGACTACATAATCGCCTACTTTATATCTGTCATTTTCAGAAGCAATCACCTTGCCCGCACCACCTGCGCGCATCACTTCACCGATTTCGACAGGGCGAATATATGATTTGCTTTCAGTCATCCATCCGCGCATAGCAGGGTCGAGAGAAATGTATATATTTTTCACTAAAACATCACCCCGACCGTCGGGTGCTTCTGCCTTAGCGAGGGCTGGTAATTCCATGTCCTCTATTTGCCAATTACTCGCTTTGGGTAATCCTTCAGGGCGCGCTGCTAACTTAACTTGCTTGTTGGTCATAAAATTTATAATTTAACTTTATTAAAAAATTTGATGTATAAAATAATGATTATGAATGTTTTATTTTAATTGTTGCTCCAATTCATCCACCTTCACAGTGCCTTTTGGAGAAACAAGTCGCCATTGTGTCAACTTATCATTGGTTTCAAATTTATAGCCATAGATGACTTCTTTATTCCGCGTAATTTTTGTAAATTTTGTAGAGCGAATCACATTGGTGGTTTCATCCCAAATTAACTCACTTGTTTCGAGCTTTCCATCGGTAATACTTTCCCAAACCACGTCATCTCGAATGATGACCTTTTTGTTCCGTTCATCCCGAATAGCATATTTACCGACCAAAACGCTTTGTTCATTTTTTAAAGCATCATAAAAATATGCCTTGACCCCCTCAGTAAATTCTTGTCGAGGGTTATTAGGTTCAGTATAATAGAGCATAGTAGGTCCTGTTACGCGGACGCGGACTTGTGCAGAATCGCTGTAAATAATTTCTACATCTTTCCCTTTTTCAATCATCAACTGCTCCCGTGTGATATTTTCGATTTCAGGAATTTCGTTGCTACAAGCTATTAAAAACACAGGCAATAGAGCCAACAAATAACCAATTTTTAAATTTACCCTTTTAATTTTTTTCATTCAACAGTTTAACTTTTCAAGTTTTATCTATATAACGCATAAAATTACGTCAAAATATGTTGCGTTTCGCTCCATCAAGCTAATGGTATGACTGAGGGGGTATAAAATTTGATTCTTAATTCGTCGGCTTGTTAGGAACAGGCGCAGAAGCATGATAATCACTAAAAATGCGCTCAGTATAGTTATCAAGCAATTCTAAAACTTTTTGTTGATTTTTAGATTGGACGATTATACCAATATGGTATTCTTTTTTCATTCGCCAGACTATTTCTTTATCTACAAACTGACTTGAATCGGGATGCTGATGTCTCGATAGTGAAACGACGATACCTGCATAATCTTTCCTCACCTTAGGCAATTTATACTTTTCTCCTTTTGCCTCAGCCACTTCGAGTTTTGCCCATTCGCACCAGAGATTAATACCTGATGAATACTCGACCATCTCTGCCAAATTGGCACCACCGACGCGCGAGCTTGTTTCGAGAAAAACAAATTCGCCTGTTTCACGGTCTTTGATATATTCGGTATGCGAGGCGGAATAATTCAAACCGAAGGCATTCATGACCTCAACATTCAGTTTTTGAATTCTTTTATCATCGTCCGAATCAAATTCAACAGTTATTGAGCGAAAAACACCGCCGCCATGTGCCACTTCCATAGG
>JAYTUY010000244.1:0-14449 GCA_043744275.1 Saprospiraceae bacterium | reverse complement strand
ATAAAGTTTTAAATAAAAAATATTTAAAGTAACATCAACTGTGTATTGTTAATTTTATTAATAAGTTGTACCTTGCATGACTAATTTGAGAAACTACAAACTATATTTTGTTAACTTTAAATTAAAATAATTATTAAGCTCTATGCGCCTTATTCAATAAATGAAATTTGTACCATTACGTTACAAAAGCCATTTCCAATTTCTTCATTTTAAACCCTCAGTTTAAAGACTGAGAATATTAAATTTAATTTTATCATATAATATCTGATTGCTGTTTCGGTCAACCGTCAGTATTATTTTTTGTCAACCTTAAATTAGTTTTAATCAACAAATTTTTTTAACCGAAGACTTCCATTAGCAGCAACTATCAACTTTAGAAAAAACCTGTCAACATTTTTTATGTCTTTGATTGTCAAAGACATAACCAATTTTGTTATTTAAGTTATTGTTAACCAATAACTTAAATATTTAATTTATTTTAATTCATTGATTTGACAATGAATTGAAGAGTTATGTTAATGTTATTTTAAACTTTATTTTCGTCACCCAAAACAATTTTAATTATGGAGTTACATTTATTATTCCGAACCTCGTTTCGCTTTTCAGTAAGCAAATTTTATGGAACTTTAACCTTATTACTGTTTATTTTCGCCACCGAAACTTATTCATTGCAAGGTCAAACCCTTGTAGGACCGAGTGAATTGTTGGCAAACACTGAATCGTCGTACTATATCAGCGACCCCTCAGTAACAGGTGATTGGGAAGTCAACGGTTCTGCTACAGTTTCAACGAACTTGGTTAATCAGAACGCCATTAAAGTGAAGGCTAATAATTTATGTATTGGCAGATTCACTGTTATAGTGAAAATTGGTGATAAATATCTATACAGACAAGTAGATATTATCAAAAATTTGCCTCCGATATTCACATCGGGAGCCACGACTGCCACCCTCAGTTGTAATTCAACTTTAGATGATTTTGATAATTACAAACCGACCGCCAAAGATATAGATGGCAATGCGGTACAAGTTGAGTTGATAGACATGGTGCCTATGCAAATGGGTAAATGCCAGTCAATTTTGACTTGGCAAGCAACCGATAAATGCGGTAACAAAGCATTTTTCAAACAGACGATTGAAATTGTTGGGAATGACACACAAGCTCCTGTATTTGACCAAACTACTTTGGTTAAAACATTTTACGATTGTGATAAGATACCAAGAACGTTTCCAGTGCCTAAAGCGACTGACAATTGTGTCAATCCCGTAATGGTAAAATTGGTTAGGCGTGAAGTCTCGGAAAGGATACGCTCAAGTAGTGCCTGTATGTCTTATTTTGAAATTTTAACATGGGAAGCTACTGATGTCTGTGGTAATAAAACACAAGCTGATCAAACTATATGCATCGTGGACAATGTGCCGCCTGTGTTTGTCAGTAGCACGCTTGCGCCTATTACTGTCAACCAGTGCGGATTTAATTATGATTTATATCAACCAAAAGCGACTGATAATTGCAGCAGTCCTGTCATGGTTATGGCTGTTGGTTTTCAATCTACTACTACGGGGATTGGACGAAGAACTGTTGTTATTACTTGGGAAGCAACGGATATGTGCGGCAATGCCACCAGAGCCAAGCAGACATTTAATGTTATTGACGAAACACCTCCACGAATTAATAGAGGCTTACCACTCCCTAATGTAAATATTGAATGCAGCGATTTTCTTAACAATATCCAAGTTCCTTTGGGGTTTGATGATTGTGGAGATCCTGTAGAAGTCATTTTGGCGAGCAGGAGAATTATTGTGGCAGGCAACTGTAATGGTATTATTGAAATAACTTGGAAAGCTACTGACGCCAGTGGTAATATGTCTTTCGCTACACAAATAGTTAATATTAATGACAAAACACGACCAGTTATTACTTGCCCAAGTACAATCACTGTATCATGTTTTAGTCTTGTACCTGCGCCAAATACAACATTACCGACTGCAACAGATAACTGTGGAGGTGCTGTTGTAATAAGCCATGTTGGAGATGCGGCTGTTGGCGGACAATGTGCAAATCGCTTTAGTATTACACGGACGTATAAGGCTACTGATGCTTGTGGTAATACAGCCACTTGTACTCAAACGATTGTAGTTAATGACCAAACTGGACCAGTTATTACAGCTACAGGTACAACTTTGACATTAGGTTGTAATCCCTCAGCAGCAATGATTAACGCCGCTTTGGGAACAGCTACGGCGGTAGATAATTGCGGTGGTATGGTTACAATAACGCCAACTGATGGGCAAATAACATCAAATGGCTGCCAGCGTACCCAAACCAGAACATTTACGGCTGTTGATGCTTGTGGAAATGCTGCAACGCCTGTTACTCGAACAGTCACTTGGACAATGGATAATGTTGCGCCAGTCATTATGGCAACAGGAACAACCTTAACATTGGGTTGTAATCCAACGGCTGCCCAAATTAATGCAGCATTAGGAACAGCCACTGCAACAGATGCTTGTGGTAATGTCACGCTTACGCCAACTGATGGACCTGTAGTATCTAATGGCTGTGGTCGTTCTCAAACAAGAACTTGGAACGCTACAGATGCTTGTGGAAATCCTGCTATACCTGTGACGAGGACGGTCACTTGGACGTTCGATATCACTCCGCCAGTATTCACATTCTGCCCTCCAGGTAGTGATTTAGGGTGCAATCCAAGAATTATTCCTGCTGCTGGTGTGGCTGTTGCTACCGATGCATGTGGTAATGTAATGATAACTGATGCATTAGGCACTATTCAAACCAACGGTTGCCAAAGGTCTCAAACAAGAACTTATACAGCCACTGATGGCTGCGGAAATACTGCAACATGTATTCAATTCTTTACTTGGACAACAAATTCAGCAGGTCCAACTTTCACCTTCTGCCCACCAAGTAGTAATTTAGGTTGCAATCCAGTTGGCGTACCAGCTCCGGGAGTAGCGACTGCTACAGATGCTTGTGGAGCAGTAACAATTACAAATGCATTAGGAGCTGTCATTAGTAATGGTTGTACTCGTACTCAAACAAGAACTTATACTGCAACAAACGCCTGTGGAATTACATCAACATGCTCTCAAGTATTTACATGGATTCAGGATTTGGTACCACCAGTCCTTGTAGGTTTGCCTACCAGTTTAAATATTACAGTAGGATGTAACAGTATTCCAACTGTTCCAAATGTAACAGCTACAGATGCTTGCGGAAATGCAAGAGTGACATTTAATGAAGTCCGTAATCCTGGTGCATGTTTGAGAACCATAACACGCACGTGGTTTGCTACAGATGCCTGCGGTAATGTCTCTGCTACTGTGACTCAAACTATTAATGTTACGGAACAATTTACAGTCAATACGACTCAAGCTGACATAGATAAGATTTCACCTGCCGCCGTATGTTGCGAAGAAGACGCTATTGCGAGGTTGAAAGCTGCCAATATCAATGTCATTGTGACTGTTTGTGGAGTGCCTATGGCTGTGCCCGCTACATTATGTATAGACATGGATGGTTGTAACAATCCTAACAGAGCAAGTAATTATAAAATCAAATTTAGGTGGCAATTTTCAACGCCTTGTAATCCT
Organism: Saprospiraceae bacterium; assembly: GCA_043744275.1. Taxonomy (GTDB): domain Bacteria; phylum Bacteroidota; class Bacteroidia; order Chitinophagales; family Saprospiraceae; genus JAAFJT01. The sequence continues at coordinate 10,835 of JAYTUY010000244.1, read as the reverse complement.
GGTACTGTCATTGTCTTATTTGAGAGCAAATTTGTGAACATTGCACCGAATGGTCAGATGTGCCCTACTTGTGAAATTCAAAGACCTTGCGACCCTAACGGTGGCGTCAGATGCGACAATATTATTGCATTAATGGCACCTAATTTAGGTAATAATGTGGTGAATATTGTTAAAGATAAAGCCAATGACATTAGTTTAAGTGAAGGCTATAAATTTAATAATTATTCAGATGGAATTAAAGTAAAAGATTTTAAAGTTTTGGCTTCTCCAAATCCAACAACGGGTGATATTAATTTCAGTATAACTACCCCTACAAAAGGTGATTTAAGATTGAAATTGTTTGATGCCAGTGGAAAACAAATAGGTCTTATCGTTAGACAAGACTTGGAAAGCGGCTTCGAAAATCAGATTAATTACAGTATTCCTTCTACCGTATCAAATGGTTTGATATTCTACACCATCACTGTTGGTGAAGAAGTGAAATCAGGCAAATTGATGTACATCAAAAATTAATGTTGATACGAAAGTTATAGTTGTTTGGTGAGACGAGGGTTTGGCTGCGAGGTCAAGCCCTCGTTTGTTTTTTAGTTATTTTTCAAAATAAAATTCTGCTGACTTAGGCGTAAATTTTACATTCCGAACAAAATTTGGCTGTTGCGATAAAATAATGGTCACAGTATTATTAGTGGAGTTCAACGCTGTACCTTTCAAATCTACTTCTGCTACGAAATTAGCCGCGCTTAATTGTGCATATCGACTGAGGGCTACAGTACAATCCAACTTGATTTTATTAGGGAAAATTTTCAGTTGTTGAGGCGCATTTTTAACAATAATGGGAATAAACATAGATTTTTCAGTGAACTGTTCAGCAAATATAGTTGCCTCTGTTTCTTGAACATCGTAGCGCAAAACGGGGTGGGGTAGTAGTCTTAGTTTTTGAACTTTTTTTTCTTTCAAATTAAAAACCGATAAGGTATCAGTTCGGATAGCTCTCACTTTATCGATGAAAGATTTAGGTCCAAATATGGTCACTACTGAGGGGTTCAGTTGGATTTCCTCAGCAAAATCAAACCCATTTTCAAAGTGAATATTGGTCAACACTTCTATTTTTACTTGTTTTGAAAAGGCATCTTCTATTTCTAAACTCACCACATCAGGATTGATACTGATCACTTCCGATGAAGTATTTTGCATAAAAGCATTTCTTAATGAAAACAATTGAGTGCTATCTGAAGAGAGTTCGAGCCTGATTTTATTTTCAGAACGCCCTGAGAGGATGTCCCAACCTGTTCCACGCACCGTTACGAGTGCATACTGAGGGGGTATATTGCGCAGCGTTTTACCGTCGGGCAAATTGTATTCTATTTTGAGGGGAATATTTTTAGTAAAAGAAGTTGAAAGTTTATTCAAAATCCAAAAACAAAGAGCTATGCCGATGCAAGTCATCAGCACAGCTCTATCTCTTGTCCAAAACTGTCGAATTTTATCCGTTGGTTTCATCTTTAATGCTTGATGCAAAAGATTCAGTCATTTCTTTGGAAATAGAATTTTTAGTGACTCGAACAAAAACAGCATTGGCAATTTGCAAAGTCACTACTTGCCCTTCAATTTTGTTGATTTTACCAATCATCCCGCTGGCTGTCACCACTTCTTTACCCTTTTCAAGAGAATCTGCAAAAGTATTTTGCTCTTTTGCACGCTTCTGTTGTGGGCGTATCATGAAGAAATAAAAGACAACAATAATCATTAAAATTGGCAACATGCCCGTTAGTGAGCCTAATCCGCCGCCGCCAGCTTGTAAAAACAGAGTACCCATAGTTTTATTTTAATTTAAAAATTTAAAAAATAAATTTGGTTGAAAGGAAATTAGATAAATCCTCATTAATAATTTCATTTAAAAGTGCCTTATTTTCAGGCGTTTGCTTAGTAGCCACGATGGTGCGAATTGAGAAACTTCGCAAGGCATCAAAAACCGACAAAGTACCCTGAGCCGAATCCTTCCGACCTGTGAAAGGAAATGAATCTGGACCCCGCTGACATTGAGCATTAATATTCACCCTCGAAACTTGATTCACCAAATGGTCAATCAAATGGGCAATTTCATCTGCATCCGTTCCAAAAATCGACACTTGTTGACCATGATTGGAATGAATTAAATATTCAATCGGCTCTTTCACCTTATCAAAAGCCAAAACTGGAATGAGCGGACCAAATTGCTCCTCTTCATACATCCTCATTTTTTCGCTGACAGGATAAACAATAGCTGGCGTTACAAATGAATTACATTGGCTACCCCCCTCAGTATTAATCACTTTTGCACCATATCCAATCGCTTCTTGAATCACATCTGTCAAATATTGAGGCTTTTCAGGCTCGGCTACGGGTGTAATATTAACACCTTTTTCCCAAGGCATCCCCATTTTGAGTGCTGAAACCGCTGCACTCAATTTCTCTAAAAACATATCCGCTATACTCGAATGCACAAACACAATTTTCAACGCCGTACAACGCTGACCATTAAACGAAAGTGAGCCAAGCAGCACCTCTTTCACCGCCGCGTCCATATCTGCATTGCGCAACACGATAGCCGCATTTTTAGCATCCAAACCCAAAACTGAGCGCAAACGATTCACTTTTGGGTGCATTTTTTGCAATTTATCCGCCATTTTGCTTGAGCCGATGAGCGTCAGGCAATCCACTTTTCCCGATGTCATCAAGGGTGGAACAACCGTACTGCCGCGCCCATATAGAAAATTAATGACGCCTTTCGGGAAGCATTTTTTATAAGCTTCTTGAAAAATATTATGCAACAAAATACCTTGACGTGGTGGCTTAAACATGACCACATTGCCCATTATCAAAGCAGGAATCAACATCGTATAAGTCTCATTCAAAGGATAATTGAAAGGACCCATACACAACACTACGCCCAGTGGCGAGCGGCGAATCTGCCCAATAATGCCTTGTTCTATCTTAAAACCATTGCTTTCACGATCAAGATTTTTCAATTCATCTATTGTAGCATAAATATAATCGACCGTTCTGTCAAATTCCTTTTCAGCATCGGGCAGGCTTTTACCGATTTCCCACATCAACAGTTTGACGACTTGAGGGCGGTAAGTGATCATCATTTTTGTAAACTCCTCTACACATTTGATGCGGTCTTCTACGCCCATCGTGGGCCATTTTCCACGCCCTGAATCATAGGCTTTTTGAGCTGAATCAAGTGCTTCAAGAGCTTCAGTTTCACCAATCAGTGGATAACTACCCAGCAATTTGGGCTTCAATTCCTCACCCTCACGAATGAAAATTGGGGAATAAACCTCCTGCACGGGACCCTCCCAATGCACAATTTTTCCATCCAAAAGATAATCACGTTGATGAATGGGCGTAGTAATGTCCCATTCTTTGGGCACATCTTCTGCTGTCGGAAACAGATTTTTAAGTTTTTGAGAAACGTTCATAATGCGTTGTTATTTAATTGGTTATATATTATTTTCGGCAATAATTCTCGCTACCGATATTATGCACCTCTGGTGCATTCCCCACTTTTTTTCTACCTATATATTGCACCTCTGGTGCATTCTCACTTTTCACTTTTCACTTTAACTCCCCCCCTCAGTATCAGTTCAGTTTCAGCAGGAAAAGTATTGGCAATGATGGTAATTTTTTTCACTTGAGCATCTTGTTTCCCCTCAGTATTGAAGGTGACATTTATTTTATCGCTTGAGCCTGGGGCTATAGGGCTGCGATTCCATTCGGGTACAGTGCAGCCACAGGTCGTTCGCACATCAGAAATCAAAAGCGGTTGATTGCCTGCATTTTTAAAAGTAAAACTATGTTTCACGATTGCCCCCTCAGTCACTTCGCCAAAAAAGAAAGAGGATTCATCTAAAGCAATCTTAGGAATATTGAGTGTATCTAAGGGTTTGTCCGCACTGATAGGCATGCGCACGATGTCGGCATTGCTCGTTTTATTGTCGAGGCGTACCTCTTCCAAGCCATTGTCTTTTTTTTCCTCATTCTGTTTACACGCAGAAAAAGCAGAGACTACTAATAAAAAGGTGACAATTTTTCTCATTTTATTTAAAAATTTAATGAGCGCAAAGGTAATTTTTTATAAGGTTTTTAAAGGAAAAAAAGTATAAATAATGACCTTCGCGCTGTGCAATAGTTGTTGAATGTAAAATAAGCTAAACGAAAAAAAAAAGCGACTCGACATAGTCGAGACGCTTTTTAGTATGAAAAAAGGGTATTAATTAATTAAAAAAATTAAGCTGCTGATTTGAGATTTAAAATTTCCTCAAACTGTAATTCATTCACTTTCAAATAGTTATCATCGTTTAGTAACTGAATAACAAACTGAGCATTATCAGCATGTAGCGATAATTTCATTTTCTCTAACAGATAAATAGAGCGGCTCAATTTTTCAAAATGTTGAAAAAGAAGCTCGTTGACACTATTGTCGATGTATAAATCAGACATGGAAGGAAGGTTCGCGCTCGAATCGGTACGATGAGTGCCTTCGACCTTCACAGTTCTGAATTTTTCTAAAATTCGACGTGTTTTTAATTCGATAAAATCAATTTTTGAATCAATAATACCGTACACGTAATCCAAAATCGGCATTTTCTCTCCCCACAGATTACCGATTTGGGTCTTTGCAATTAGACCGTTCATGCTAATGTGTTTTTTTAAAATTTTAATAAATGAACCAGTCTTGGTTTTCTCATAAAGCACATGTAAGATGTCGTTTTTACGAATTTGAACTAACAATATGTTGAAAAATCAACATTTAATGATAGAAAATCAAGGACAAAAACATAATTCAACTCAGCGCTAAGAATAAATAAGTTTTCATCAAAAAAAAACAAAAACAATATAATAGTATGTTCGTGGGAAATTGTTGCAATGAGTGCACTACAAATAGCGTCAGCTCGAATGCGAAAATAAAATGAAGTTCGTGGGATGAAAAAAGTTTGTCGTGTGCTGTCAAATATTATGATGATAATATTTCAACAACTATGCCAATTTATTATATTTAAACAAATAATCTTTATAAAGCATTGTTACTGCTTGATTAAAGTATTTTTAATTTAAAATATGTTTTAAAAAAATAATTGATTTATTTATATAATTGGTTAGTAAATTACCTTTACGAATAGTTTAGATAAGTGTTTCATATATTCTAATTTATTTTATTATATCGGTTTAGTAAAACTTTTTAATTTTGCCTTCGTAAATGACCTTTTATCAAAATCACCCAACTTTATAATATGAGAAATCTGACTTATACCCTGACTTTTTTTTTGTTTATTGCTCAAAATCTCCTTTTTGCCCAAACGTCGAAGCCTTCTGATTTTCAAATCAATATAAAGAAGGCAGCTCAAACTATCAAAATTGATGGTGATATAAATGAACCAGATTGGCAATCTGCCGAAGTAGCGACTGCTTTCCAAGTTCATTATCCTCAAAATGGTTTGCAGCCACGATTCAAAACTGAGGCAAAAGTGACCTATGACGATCATTTTCTATACATCGCGTTCTCTTGCCAAGATTCAGGCAAGCACATCATTCAGACTTTAAAACGGGATGTGGACTTTTTTGAGTCGGATGGTGTAAGTGTCGTTTTAGACCCGATTGGGCAACAAATCAATGGCTTTATGTTTGGCGTGAGCCCAGAAGGCGTTCAATCGGAAGCCCTCATTTCCGATGATTTAAGTTTTGAATGGGACAATAAATGGTATGCAGAAGCGAAATATACCGCTGATAGTTGGACGGCTGAAATGGCTATACCTTTCAAAACTTTGAGATATGATGTTACCAATACTTCATGGAAAATTAATTTTATTCGCAATGACCTCAATAGAGGGCAATATCATACGTGGGCGAAGGTGCCTGCACAGTTCGATGGCATCTCTCTCGCCTACACAGGCACGATGAATTGGGATAAAAATCCGCCCCTCGAAAAATCGAACATAGCGTTGATTCCTTACGCAAGTGGTTCAGTATCAAAGGATTATGAAAATAGGCAAAATACTGAGGGGGCACCTCATGTGGGCTTGGATGCTAAAGTAGCCTTGTCTTCATCCCTCAATTTGGATGCAACAGTGAATCCCGATTTTTCACAGGTTGAAGTAGATGAGCAAGTCACCAATTTGACTCGTTTTAATATATTTTATCCTGAAAAGCGGACTTTTTTCCTTGAAAATAGTGATGTTTTGGAATCGTTTGGTATTCCTCCTGCTCGACCATTTTTTTCGCGCACTATTGGCTTAAATACTGAGGGGGTAGCTGTGCCTATTTTGTATGGCTTACGATTGAGTGGAAATGTGACCGATAAATTGCGTATGAATGTTTTGAATATGCATACGAAGGATAAGGGGAATGGCATGGATCAAAATTTTACGGCTGCTGCCGTGCAACGTTCTTGGGGGCGTTCGTATATAAAAGCGGGTTTTTTGAATAAACAAGGCTTTGAAAAATTGGAGCCTTCGAAGACGGAATATGGCAGAAATGCCTTGTTTTCAGGTCTGTTTGTTTCAAAAGATAACCGATTGCAAGTGTGGTCGGAGATGCAACACTCTTTCAAGCATCAAATTAATTCAAAAAATAATGCCTTCTCAACGGGCTTCATGTGGCAAGATAAAAACTGGGATTTTCTACAAGACTTTTTAACGATTGGTAGCAATTACTACGCTGATATGGGTTTTATCAATCGAATCCAAAATTATGATGCTTTAAGAGATACTGTGATTCGTTTGGGTTTCAAGCAAAATTTTAATGAAGTCAACTATATTATCAGACCAACAAAGGGGCGTGTTACACGGCATCAATTCGGCATCGAAAATTTTATCGTTTTCAATACGGACAATAGTTTGAATGAATGGTTTGACCGTTTTCGCTATTTTATGACGTTTAAAAATACCAGCGAATTGAAATTTAGATTTGACAACACCACTGAAAATCTCCCATTTCCTTTTAGCTTTTCAGATGAATTTGCTCTTTTACAGCCTCAAAAATACCATTATTATTACGGCATCGTACAATATGACTCTGATAGACGGAAGCCTTTTTCATGGAATATTAGAACATTATCAGGCAAATTTTACAATGGCAATAGAACGAGTCTTCAAGGCGGCATCGCCTATCGAGCGCAACCGTGGGGCAATTTTTCCTTAAAATTTGATTGGAACAGCGTCTCACTGCTTGGAAAAGAGGGTAAAAAAGTGAACACCACTTTTTTGCTTTTAAGTCCTAAAACGGAATTTAATTTCAGCCGCACCATGTCATGGACTACATGGTTTCAATACAATACGCAAGAGAATAATGTGAATATCAACAGCCGTTTTCAATGGCGATACAAACCAATGTCGGATTTATTTGTGGTTTATACCGACAATTATTTTGCAGAAGAAGAATGGCGCGGCACTCAACGGTTCAAACCGTTTGCGCCTAAAAATAGGGCGTTGGTTTTTAAAATGTCTTATTGGTTGAATTTGTAATATAACAACTCCTTCTCATCTTTTAGATTGGTTTGTCTTGTCTGACTATAAGCCCTATGTGTTTTTGATGTGGATGTTCGCCTGTATAAAAATGCCTAACTTGTTTGTGTTCTTTAACCAAATCTCGACCATTCAATGCCAACTGATGTTTGTCAGGTGCATTTAAGATAACCCGACCGCCCAATATGTGCAGTCCTTCCGCTCGTGCATCCGCTAATAATACCCATTGATTGGGATACAATCGTTTAATCTCTTCAATTGAAAGATAGGATTTAGCGTCATCTTTCTCTTTCACAGCTTGAATAAAATCCAATGACCTTAAATAATCCAACCAGATTTTTATTTGCTCCCTTTCGGCATCTTTAAATTCTACTGAAAAAGTTGTCATCATTTATATATTTTATTAATATTATGGACTAATAGTAGAACCTCTATCTCATTGCTATTATGCAAAATTACTACTTTTAATTGTAATAAAATACCCCTCAGTATTTTAACAACGATTTCATACCCAACAAACCATATAGCGGTATATTGATAAAATCATCACTTTGTATAAAATTTCTGGGTGAAGTTCTCAGTAAAAGCTTAGGTTGAAATTTGTCTGCGTAAATTCTAAGGCTTTTTGTATTGCGATTCAAACCACTTTTTACTTCCAATGGATAAATATCGTTTTCCCATTGAAAAACAAAATCTACTTCAGCTTCTCTTTCTGATGACCAATAAAAAATATCTTGTTCTAACGTTTTAATGAGTTCTAAGCAGGTATAATTTTCAACAAAAGCCCCATTATATTCTAAAAACAGTTCATTGGGTTTCAAAATTATATCAGAAGATAAATTCAACAAAGCACCCAACAGACCTGTATCTAAGATATAAATTTTAAATTTAGAATAGTCTGCATATCCCGAAATCGGTAATTTTGCTGCTCTGATTTGAGGAACAACATGAATCAAACCAGCATTTTTAAGCCATTCGATACTTTGCTCATAGGCAGCAGAGCGAGCATTGTTTTTCACCTCATTGTAGATGAATTTCTTATTTTCTTTAGCCAATTGAAACGGTACAGATTGCCAAATTTCTGTCACTTTTAAAGCTTGCGAAGGGTTTGAATATTTAGAAAAATCCCGTTGATAGGCTTTTAAAATGTCGTTTTGGATTTGTCTTGCTGCTTTTATATCTTGATTTTCGATATAGTCACGAACGACTTCGGGCATACCGCCCAGGAAAAAATACATTTTCAAAAGTTCAAGCATTTTTTCATGTAGCACTTCTGGCAAGGTTTGTAATAATGCACCTTTTTCAACTAAAAGCTGTTCACCAATAGCTTGTAAATATTCTGAGAAACTTAAAGGATAAAGTGTTAAAAAATTGACTTTTCCAACAGGAAAACTACTTGTTTTTCCTAAACTCACACCTAATAACGAACCTGCTGCAATCAAGTGATATTCGGGTGCTTGTTCTTGAAAATATTTAAGACTCGATAGTGCTTCTTGACAATTCTGAATTTCGTCAAAACAAATGAGTGTATTTTCGGAATTAACTTTTTTACCTAATAATAAGCCAATGTTTTCAATGATTTTCTGTGGTGCTAATTCATTGGTAAAGAGTGTTTTAAGATTAGGCGTTTGTTCAAAATTCAGGTAAATGTATTCTTTATACTCTTTTTTGCCAAATTCATTGATGAGCCATGTCTTCCCAACTTGCCTTGCCCCTTGAAGTAGTAAGGGTTTTCGTCTATGACTTGATTTCCATTCTAAGAGATTCTGATACAAGTTTCTTTTCATAAAAATAAGGTTTAAAACATAAAATATTAAGTAAAGATATTAAAGTATCTGTAGAAAAGTGTCATAAACTCAAAAATTTATGTGTAGAAAAGTGTCATAAACTATTAAGACTCCTGTAAAACGCTCTTCTTAATATTGAAAAAATTGATAGTGGTTATCAAAAGCATCAAGGCGATTCCTGTTAAAATAACTATGATGTGATAGGGCAAGTTGAGTTCAAAACCTTGTGATTCCATCCAATTGAGCAGTATATATCGAGTGAAAATTAAGGCAATAATGATGATGAAAAAGACGCTGCCTAAGAGCTTCATGAGCGACCCCCTCAGTACAGACGTGATTTGAGAAGGGCGATAGCCGATTTGGAGCAACAGCCGAATATCAGGTGCTGATTTGGAGATAATTAATTGATAATTAAGGATAAACACAATAACAGAAAGTATCATAAGTAGAAATCCAATCACAAAAACAGAGCTAATTACAGCATTTAAAATGGTCGTCAATCGTCCGCCGATGAGCCTGCCTGAACTAATTTCGTAGCCTTTTTCTTCTAAAAAATGGGTCAAATTTTTATCATATGGATTCTTAACTTTTAGGAGCAAACGAGATGCGCCTATATCGGGCTGGTCGCCGAAATTATCGTTGGCAAATTTCATAAATCGCTCGGGCACGAGGATGGAATTGATGCGTTCGCTGAAGCCAATAATTCTACCAGCAAAAACTTGCTCACGTCCTTGACCTCGAATGGTAATATCCACGCTCACTTGGCTGATAGTGGAAGGGGTAAATTGCGGCAAACCTTGACTGAGGGCAAAACCAAAATTATACAAAGCCAAATAATCTTTGGACATAATAATTGGGATTTCATTCTGACCCTCATACCATCTAAACTTGGGGTCTTGCACATCTATAAATGATTCAGGAATGGATTCAAAAAATAGCTCAGTATAAAAACCCATCATTTTGCTCGACGCACCAACCTTAAAACGATTGGCTGTGAAGATGCCGACCCCCTCAGTACCGAAGGCATTTGATTGGTTTTCAAGCTCTTTTATATTGGCTTCGCTAAAAACAGATTTTCCGAGAAAGGTATTAGCCAAGCTGACGGGTTTGTTGATAGTGATATAATTGTCACCATCAGAGCTACCCCTCAGTATTTTTTGAAAATCGAAGTAAATTTGAAGAGCTAATAATAAAAGAAACAAACCGAGGAATGCCCCAATGGCTGCCCCTATTATTTGATAAGGGTTTCTATTTTTTTGAAAAAGCTTTTTAAGCATGGCTTGTTTTTTAAATGAAAGCCAAAATTAGTTTTTAAGAGTCAAATAAGTGAATTCTATCTTGAATTTTATGAATTTCACCATATTAAAAAAGGTGTTGCAATAGAGCAACACCTTTTTAATACCAGAGTATAACCAATAACCAATAACCAATAACCAATAACTTATTGTTTTTCACTCCAAAAGTTACGATAAACTTTATTGAACTCCATTTTTTTATCATCTGCAAGGTTGTACGTGATAGTAGCACCGCAGAAAAAATACAT
>JAYTUY010000243.1:0-4039 GCA_043744275.1 Saprospiraceae bacterium | reverse complement strand
CTAAAGTCAGAGCTACTAACGGTTTAATTACCCATATTTTTGGGGCTATCGCTACCGCTTTACTTTTTTGGCTCTTTTAACCCAATATTCGCATTAGTTATTGGATACAGCGGCAGAGATAAATCATTGATGAGTGCAATAAAAAAAGCTTATTCAGAATCTGGTAGTGGTATGCTTTTTTGGTGTGGCTACGGTCATAAAATCAATGAATATGTAAAAGAATTATTAGAGTATTTACAATCAAATGGAAGAAAAGGGTTCTACATACCAACTGAAGGATTTGATCCTACCATGATTCATATTGCTAAAATATGTTACGAAAATGATTCTAAATTTCATACTGAAATAGATAGACAATTGCATAACATTGATAACAATACGAATAATAAATCTCCCTTTAAGCTTGAAATAACTGAAGAAAATGCTTTGCTAAGGAGTAATTTGCTTCCAATTTTATTACCGACAGACATATTTTTAGTAGAAGCTGTATTTCCTGAAAATACAAAAGTATGGCAAACTATAAATGATATTACTAAAAACAAGAGCTTATGTGTCGTACCACATAAGGGTTGTATTTATAGTTTTGGTGTAATGAATGAAATTAAAGACTCGTTTAATAACTATATTAGAGGTGACATAAGACGAACTCCTATCACTTATAAAGAAATTAAAGAAAATACTGTCTTTAAAAACCTTTATTTAGCTACTATTGTAAAAAGTTTAAGTGAAGTTTTGAAATTACAAAATAATGGAAGAAATAGAATTTGGAATGATGAATACTACAATAAAACAATTGGTAATGTCACATATAAAGTATACAATGCGGTTGAAATAGCATTATTCTTCGATGATAAAATATATTCGGCAAATCCTTATGCATATTTAAGCATAAATCCTACATTTCAAATTATTCATAATGGTGAAGTCCCTAAATCTGTGAAATTTGAGATAGGAAAAAATTATCATGAAAATTTATTACAAATTAAACCAAATGTGAAGTTTCATGATCAAATTCAAAAGTGGATAAATATATTTTTCCCCACAGCGAATAAACTTCAATTTGAATACCCAATAAACAGCGGAACAGGTTTTAAATTTACTATTAGCTCTGATACAATGTATGTCTCACTAATGAAGAATAATAGTACACCAAGATATAGACTAAGTACACCCCCCACATTTGCAAGAAATAAAATAATCCGTTCAGGTATTCAATATGGTGAACCGAGGCTTGAATTTTTTAATAATCAAACCAACACTATTAAATTAGACTTTCATCCGATGAGGGGTTTGAGAGACAATAAACCTTATGATTACTCTTTCAATGGTAACGTTTATGACCCTGAAATAAATTTAGCTATAATTTGTCCAGCACAATACAATCAAGCTTTAAACTTATTTTTAAATCGTCTAAATACAAAAATTGAAGCGGGTAAAAATAATCCTGATTATCTATTAGATTACCCAGGGTTTTTACAGGCTTATGGCATACCTTTAAATATTCCTTATCAATCTAGCGATTTATGTAGAGATTGTATTTTACCAACAAATCAACCAACATTAATACAAACTGCTACTAATTTAGCTGATTCAATTAAAAAGGCTATTGACCAATTAGATGAAACTCGTAAAAAAGCAGTCATAGTAATATTCATCCCAACAGCATGGAATCAATTCACTTCCTTAGATAGTGAAGGTGAAAAATTTGATTTACACGACTATATTAAAGCTTACGCAGCACAAAAACAAATAGCAACTCAATTTATTCAAGAGGAGACTTTATATGATACCTTAATTTGTCAAGTTAATTGGTGGTTATCTTTATCTTTTTATGTTAAAACGTATCGTACTCCTTGGGTTTTACAAGGCTTACAAGAAGACACTGCTTTCGTTGGTATTGGATATAGTGTAAATCATAAAAGTGATAAAGAAAAAGTAGTTTTAGGCTGCAGTCATATTTATAATTCATTAGGTCAAGGATTAAAATACAAATTGTCAAAGGTTGAAGATTGCACATTTGATAAACAAAACAATCCTTATCTTTCATATGATGATGCGTTCAAATTTGGTGTAATGATTCGTGAACTATTTCTTAATGCAACAGGAGAAATACCTAAAAGAGTTGTAATTCATAAAAGGACTTACTTTAAGGCAGAAGAAATTAAAGGTATAGTTGATAGTCTAAGTAAAACTGGAATTAAACAAATTGATTTGATTGAAATCAACTATGAACCCGATGCAAAATTTATTGCAATGTATTCTAGTCAAAGTGAATTAAAACCAAATTCTTTTCCATTATCAAGAGGAACATGTATTTTAATGGATAATTACTCTGCGTTACTATGGACACATGGTATTGTACAATCCGTTAAAGTAGAAACAAATAGTTATTTCCAAGGTGGTAAAGGAATGCCGATTCCTATAAAGATTACGAAACATTATGGAACAACGACTATTAATATGATTGCAAATGAAATATTAGGATTGACTAAAATGAACTGGAATAGTTTTAATTTGTATTCCAAATTACCTGCAACGATTCAAACTTCTAATGAAATTGCACGAATTGGATGGTTGTTAAATAGATTTGAAGGGAAAACATATGATTATAGAAATTTCATGTAAATCAATAACAGATTCTGGCTCACTCGCAGTCCCTGATAGCAAGAGTTGTTCTTAAAACCAACCCACAAAACACGCCCTAAAAACGGCACACCTTCCGAGTGCGAGTGTGTATCTTGTGGTCTCATGACCGTACAAAACAATCAAATATCACTGCGAAGTACGTGAAATATGGTGCGTTTCGCTCCATCAAGCCAACGGCATGACTGAGGGGGTATCTCAAAATGAATCGAGATACCCCCTCAGTAGAACAAGCAAAAAAGGTTTAGGCATTGAAATAAGCCTAAACCTTTTTGTAATATCGAAAATATAAGAGACATTTGTCGGAAAGAGAAAACGATATGAAACTAAAAGAAGCCTCAAACATGACCGTTTTAGTGGCATTGATGCCCGAAGTAAAAGATTGGGCATTGCTACAAAAAGAACTTTGGTATCGGATACCAGAAGATACTGCACCACCTATAATATTGGAAGGTCAAGCGAAATACATTGCTTTTTATCACACTGCCAAATTCAAAGAAGATTTGAAATGGCAAATCGTTTATTATGCTGAAATCAAACGCGTAGTGAGTGTAACCCGACGAGAATTGTTCCCGACGGAATCGCCTTATCATGCAAAAGCCAACAAACGATATTTTAAAGTAGAGTTTGATGAACTGATACCTTTACCCAATCCCATAGTGAGTCGTCGAGGACATCGCATATTGTTTGTACCAACAACAGAAGAACAGTTTTTTAGTGAAAGCACCAACTTCAATAAAGTTTTCAAAAACTCATATCTTGAAGCAAAGATGATAGACATCATGGAAGATATGCGTATCGTCTTTGAGCGGGAATACACGATATATGTGGACGACAATCGTAAATATCATCTTGATTTTGCCATATTTTGTAAAAAAGGAAAGATAGACGTAGAGTGTGATGGCGATGCTTACCACATGGGTTATGACAATGTACATTACGACAAAACTCGTAACAACGAATTAGAAAGTATCCAATGGAAGGTTTTACGCTATACAACCCAGCATTTTCAAGAAAAAGGAGAAAAACACATCCGAAAGACAATGTATAAATCAATCAGAGATTTTGAGGGCTGCCTTGATGTCCAAGAAGCAGAAACAGAATATAAACCCAAAATCAGTATGAATGGGCAAATCAAGTTATTTTCAAAAGATTGAGTGATTTCCCTGCTCTTCCTAAAACCAATCTACAAATCCACTTCTGAAAAACGGGATTGCTCGCTCGCAGCAGCCTACTCAATCAGAAAAAGAGTCAAAATACTGAGGGGGTATCTCAAAATGAATTGAGATACCCCCTCAGTATTGTATAACTAAAAAAAGCTCGACTGTGGATTTTGAGATTAAAAGTAAATCACTTATCTTTGAAAGGAATTATTAAAAAAAATGAAACAAAAAAT
>JAYTUY010000242.1:0-53394 GCA_043744275.1 Saprospiraceae bacterium | reverse complement strand
AGGCGGCTTTGAATTGTCTATTTTCATGATGTTTATAAATAAGTGATTAAAAAATACCTAAATAAATTCTAAAAAAAAGTGCTTTATACTGAGGGGGTCATGTGGTTATCAATTTATTCAATACATCGTTAATTTTTTGCCTTTGCTCTCGTCTCTGAATCACAATAGGCTCTACTGCCCGCTCTTGACAATCCAATATACCGCATCGCTCGCATGTTGTACTCACTTCGCGAGTTGGGATTGTAGGGTCATTTAGAAATTTCATCTTATTTTTTGAATCACCATCTATCAAAATACCCAACGTGATGCTCACATTGCGCCCGCCTGAAGGGTGTACAATGGTTATACACAAGTACTCGTCATTAGTGCGATAGAATTTGCTTCTTTGGATACCAACAATATTAAAAGGTTTTTGTTGCCTATTGTCTATTTCATTGAGTTCTGCTATTGGGCTGATAATGTTTAGATTGTTCTGATTTTTTTGGTAATCTTGAAGCAAAGTGATAGAAATCCAACGTCGGCAATAATGCTCATCCAAGCCATTTCCATGCGGCTGATGCCGCCTATTGAGGTGTAATTCTTTATTAATGTCGAATTTGTTGGTTGTCAAATTATGAATAAATCGCAAAATAAATAGCTTTTTCAAACCCAAAAAACGAGGCAATACATTTGTCATGCGCTGAAATATCATTTCGGGAGTGGCTTGATATTTTTGCATTAATTTGGTCAATGAATCGCCATTGTCCCATGTTTCCATTTTCAAAAACTGATCTACATCGCGCACAAATGCTTCCCGATTGATGAGCAAAGCAGCAGAAAAATAACCCGCTTTAAAGTGATTCAAAGCTTCGTCGAAAGTTTTTACTCTGAGTAGAGAAGACGTATAAGCTCTTTCTTTCAAGCCTAAAATATTGAAACCCAATTCTTTACCATACTGAAACACTTTTTGAACCTCTGTCATTTCGCCATTGAGTAGCAGCTCTTTCATTTTAGGATTATATACTGAGCGTATATTTTTCAATTCTGGATAAATGTCTAATCCATTCTCAACTATATTGTACCCAAACTTTTTCTCTAAAAGCCCTGCCAAATAATGCGAAGGCAAAGCATGTCCTGTCGGAACTTTATTTTGTTTCACAAATTGAGCAACAGCTTCTTCTAAGTCTTCAAAATAGTTGTTGTGCAATTCTAAATATGAGCGCAAAGCACCGAAATAAAAATTCTCTTCCCGCAAAGCATAATTGCGGCTCAACTCCACTAAAGTTGAAATAAAAGCACCCACGCGCAGAGGCGCATTAGCAATAATTTCGACAACTTTGCTCAAATCTATGCCAAACAAATCAAGCGGAAGTTCGTTCAAAAAATTGGATTGCAAGAGGTCTTCTACAGGCGCAAGGCTTGCTGGCATATCTGCGGAAGCCAGTTCTGATGGCGTTGTATTCAAAGCGGAAGCGAGAAAGGCTATTTTATCTTCTTTGGGATATTTTTTACCTTTTTCAATTTCATTGAGGTAGGAAATAGACATTCCAGTATGCTCTGCAAGTTCCGCAAACGAAAGATTCATTTCATTGCGAAGTTGACGTACCTTCAATCCAAATATTATTTTGTTATTTTGCCCTTTATTATTCATTATAAGTTCAAATGTACAGCTTTTTTTAATAATAGCGAATATTCGTTTTCTTAAAAACACCTTTTAAAATGGATAAAATTAATCAATACATACCTGATAAATTAGAAACTTTACTCGTTTTTATCATCATTATTGCTTCTACAATGTTTGCCAATTGGCTATCTCGACGAGCCTATACTCGCATGATGAAAAAGAGTACAGATAATGAAGATTTGACGAGTTTTAAATTCGTGGGCAATGCGCTGACTGCTATTATTTATACCATCGGAATTATCTTCGCTATCAGAGAGTTCCCACCGTTGCGCACTTTTGCAGGCTCACTTTTGGCTGGTGCGGGCATCCTCGCAGCTATTGTTGGTTTTGCTTCGCAAGCTGCATTTAGCAATATTGTTAGTGGTATTTTCATCGTTTTGTCGAAGCCTTTTCGAGTGAACGATCGCTTGAAAATAAAGGATATTTATTCAGGTATTGTAGAGGATATTACGTTGCGACATACGGTTATTCGGGATTTTGAAAATCGCAGGATTATCATACCCAACTCAGTTATTAATAACGAAATCCTGGTCAATGCAGACTATAATAATGATCCAGTTTGCAAATTTGTAGAAATAGCCATTGGATTTACAACTGATATTGATAAAGTTAAAAGCATTATTGCAGAAGAAATTGGTAAACATCCACTATATCTCGACCGCCGAACTGATACTGAGAAAATAGAAAATAAGCCTTTGGTAATCGTTAGGATGGTTAAAATGACAGATTGGTCAATTATACTGAGGGGGGATGCTTGGGCAGTAAACCACTCTCAAGCATTTGATTTATACTGTGATTTGATTGAAAGCATCAAAAAACGCTTCGATACTGAGGGGATACAAACGCCATCTCCCCGATATATTTTGCAACAAAACACCTAATCATAGGTAATGGGTAATAAGTAATGGGCAATAAGTGATGGGTAATGGGTAATAAGTAATGGGCAATAAGTAATAAGTAATGGGTAATGGGTAATAGGTAATAAGTAATGGGTAATGAGTAATAAATAATGGGTAATAAGCAACTGATTATGCATATTACCCATTACTTATTGCCCATTACCCATTACCTATTGCCCATTACTTATTACGCATTACCTATGATTAAAAATCCGTTCCTATTGCTAAATGCAGGATAGGCTTTTGAATAATCCTTGTTTCGATGCCACATCCATAATCCAATCTCACCAAGTAGCCAAGCAATAGAACGCGCACGCCAGCACCATAACTGGCAACAACAGGGTCTTTAAAATAATTGACCTTCACTTGAACAGGGCTATTAGGATTGTCCTTTGGCAGATAAATAGTATTCAATGGATTGTCGCGTTTGAACGGATTGCCACCATGCCAAGCTGTGCCTATATCGAAGAAACCAACAATTTGCAAGTTTCTCCAAAATGAAGATGTCAATGGTCTTGAAAATAAATATTTAACAATCGGTACTCTCAATTCTGTATTAATTAATGCATAAGATGTACCATTGCGGATGTTGCGGTCGAAACCTCGCATATTGGCAGCGAGCGTTTGGAAGGCATAATCACCTGGAGGAACATTCACATTATCATCAAATTTTGCTAAAAGCTGATTGTCTGTACCACCCAGATAATACAATATTTTTTCTTTTCCAAAAGTCGTTGCACCTGCTCCACGAATGGCGAGAACAGAATGTTTTAAAATGCGTTCATAATGTCGAGCATCAAAACCCAAAATGCCCAATGAGCCATTTCTAAATTTGAAAGACAATTTTTCATTGACATCAAAATCAAAGCGTTTTACAAAATCTACCCATACCTTATAGCGCGTACCATTTTTCATATTCACATCTATATCGAGAGTATTATCATACACATATTCGAGTTTAGCACCTATGCGTTGCTCAGTAATTGTCGGCACTTTCAATGTAATTGAATCTGTTGCGAGTTGCGTATAACGATCAAAACGCAAGGTACTCGTCAATTGCAAACGGCGATACATATCAAATGGATAGCGAATTTCGTACTGCCCGAGCGTAATTTGAGCGCGACTACGACGCGTATCAGTAGCATTGCCACCATTTTCAGTGAATCGAGTTGATTTGTGGTAAATGGCATATCGCTTATCGAGCTGATGTTTTCTATCATCTAAAAATGCATAGGCTTCATAACCGTTGAAAGTAGTCGGAATTCTTATGCCGCCTTCAAGTTGATAATCTTCTAATAAATCCTTAAAATTGGCTTTCATCAAAATGCCCATCGGTGGGGTTGAAAAGTTTTCAGGCGTGCCAGCATAACTATCCAAACCACCAAACAGAAGACTGTTGTCCAATTTTGTAGTAAAATAATCAGATTTAAACTTCAAACGATAAGGAATAATGCGATTTTGACGGAAAACATGCGTTTTCTTTTCACTCAAATCGTCATTTAAAACAGCTAATACTGAGGGGGTAGCAACAGCATCATCTTGTTTTTCATTAAATTCACTTTTAGGTTTATCAGTTGTTATTTGAGTAGTTTTTGGCGTTTCTTTATCATCGAATTCGCTTTGGAATATATAATTATCTATATCTACTTTCTTTGTAGTATCCTTTTTCGGCTGAGGAGTTTCAGTTATCTCAATGGGCTTTGGAGTCAATGGCTCCAAATCAGTTTTACGATTGTCATTCGGCACTTGGCTCGTTCTTGGATTTTTATCTGTTTTACGCACAGAACGTTTTTTCCATTCCCAAAACTTAGTAAAAGTAGGTGTTATTGATGAATCAATATCTATTATTTGGACATTCAAATGAGGTAATCCATTTGTATAAAACAATTCCGCCACTTTTCCTACTCGTGGAGCAGAACTTTGAGCCTCAATATTTCTACTATAATTCGTCGTATTTTTGACGATGGCTATTGTTTTATAAATAGGCTTTAAATTGAATGAATCAATAGTGAGAGTATCTGAAAACAAGCGTGCTGAATCTTGCATTACTGTCAAAGGCACCATTTCGCGAAATTGATTAGTGATATAAAAAACGGTATCTACCCGTTCCAATAGCTTTTCTAAATGTGCTACTTGACGATTAGAAACACCGCTTTCATCGCTCAGAAAAGCAAAATATGTGGTATCAACAAGAACGGGATGATGCTCATTCGCATCTGGTGTAGTGGTTACGCGTACGAGGGCACGCGAGGTATCTTCAAGGTCTTTGTAAAATAAATCAAAATTATTGACTGGTAAAATAGAATCCAATTTTTCATTTTCCAATCTATCCGTCAAACGATTAGATGAAAATAATATGCCTTTTTTACCAAAAAGATTGACAGTTACGGCATCCAAATCATCCCAAAAATCATTTGAAATTTGCTTGAAACTGCGGTTATTAATGTTGTACATATAAATATCTGAAAAGCCTCTCACCGCAGCCGACACCACCATATCTCTCGGATTCATAAAATCAATGCTATAAACCCTTTGAAAATCAGGTTGAAAATCTTCAATTTTCTTTTTCTTATCGTTAAAATTATAATCCAATATTTTGACAACATCGCGCCGTTCATACACAATAGACATCCGTTGATTGTCCGGATTCCAAGCTATAAGCGGATAATTATAATCTGTCGCTTGAAATGGATTGCGAATGCCCCCCCTCAGTATCAAATCCCTTTTTCCTGTTTGCACATCTTGCACATATACTTTCCACTTGCCTATTTCATTTAAAACATACGCCACTCGCTTGCCATCGGGACTAATTTTAGGTTGAAACAAAGGTAATTTGAATTTGTTTTTAAATTTCACTTGGTTCAAACTCGAAACTTTTGTTGCATCTAATAGCTCTTTTTCGTAGCGTTTTTTATAAAAATCCATACATGCCAAGCTCATCGGCTCGTATCCGCTACCCATCACATACATCATAGCATCGTCGAGATTGCGATTGATTCGAGTCAAATACAACAAATTACTGACGTTCGCTTTTCCAAATTGGTGGGCTATATAATACCAAAAAGCATGACCCGCTAAACGAGGTTCGGCGAGAGCAAATTTGTTAAAATTTTTATATTTTTTCAATTGAATAATATCGCGAAGCCGATTGTCCATATCGCTATTCCACTCCTCGCCGACGTAAGAAACCAAGCCCTGTTTAAACCACTCAGGCAAATTCAAAGAAATAGCATTCTGAACCATCTCTTGCAAATTGGAGCCGAAAAGCATGGCATTTATAAAAACAGTAGCAATCCCTTCTCGCAATTGTTTATGCAAATGCGTATGATCGCCATCAAAAAAGACAAATATTTTTCCGCCCACTACTTTCACTTGCCCAGGCTGCGTCATGAAAGTTTCATCAGTACCGATATTGCTTTGATGCAAATCAGTAATATCAGTATAAACAATAATCTCCATTTTATCATTGAGCCGATATTCAAGTGTCTTTTGAATATCTTCAAAATCCATTTCAGCCATTTGTGCAGCCGATTGCCCTATGAAGCGACCTTGCCCATACCAATAAGTGATGAAGTTTTCACTTTCATACTCGCTCCATTCATCGAAAAAACGGTGATATTGCACTCGGTTTTTACCAAACTGCATCTGATTGATTTGAGCAAAAGCATTGATTTGAATGAGAGTAATCAATGTTATGAATAGTATTTTGGATATTTTTTTCATCGTATATAAAGTTAAACAGAACAATTTGCCAAATAAAACAATAATATCAGATAATTTATGGATAACTGCAATAAATAAAACGTAATTTTTACAATAGAAGTTGTTTTTAGTTTAAAAAACGACACTTTAACGAGTAGCTACATTTGGTAAATTTTGAAGATATTTGCACTCAATCTTAAATTTAAATAATATTATAGAATGATACAAATTAAAGCATTCACTTTTAATGCATTTTCCGAAAACACTTATGTTGTTTTCGATGATAATAAAGAAACAATCATATTCGACCCTGGTTGCTATACAATCAACGAGCGGAAAATATTGAAAAAATTTATTGATGATAACAAGTTGATTGTCAAACGATTAATCAATACGCATTGCCATCTTGACCATGTTTTTGGCAACACTTTTATTAGTGAAACCTATGGTGTAGAATTAGAATGCCATCAACTTGAAGTACCTATTTTGCAACATGCACATGTAGTAGGCGATATGTACGGCGTGCCTATGCCACCTCAACCGACCCCCTCAGTATTTTTAGAAGATAACGACCTTGTAGAAGTTGGTAAAATAAAATTAAAGGCTATACTCGCTCCTGGACATTCGCCAGGTAGCCTCTGTTTTTATAATGAAGAAGAAAAATTTTTAATCGGTGGGGATGTTCTTTTTTATGGGAGTATTGGGCGTTCTGATTTGCCAGGAGGCAATCATAATCAATTAATTAATAGCATTTTAACTCGATTAATGACCTTGCCAGAAGATGTAAAAGTATATTCAGGACATGGACCTGTCACCTTGATTGGCTTTGAAAAATACAATAATTCGTTTCTTAATTAAGCGAAAAATAATTGTCACACATTGCTAAAAAAATAAAGCCGAAGAAAATAATTCCTCGGCTTCTTATTTGTGTTTATTATGCGTGGGTAAAACAAAAGTATTCAGTTTGCTTATTAATTTTTTTGGCAAACCCTTGTTGAATCCTAATTTTTATCAACTTTATAACATTATTTATGTTTTATACCTCGATTGTGAAATTAAAATAACATGGGTTTATTGATTTAATATAAAATTATAATGTTATAGTAGTAAATAAATAATGTCACGAAAATACAAATATAAAAAAATATAAAATAACAATAGTTGACTAACCTGTAATTTTAGTTGACAGAACTTATTTTATAAAATTCTTTTATATTTTTACTTACAAGCAAGTATTGTTTTTTTTATGAGAGAATATAATTATGTTTGCAACACACTGATTATAAGCAGTTTTTAAATTAAAATTTTTTACAATGAAATAATTTCGAACATGAAAATGAAAATAAACACAATCATTATCTCAGATAAAAATACTCGGAAAGAGAAAATAGAACGCTTTATCAAGCTCAACGCTATGTTCAATGTTATTGACTCTTTCAACTCGATAATAGAAGCTTATCATTGTTTGGCTGCCAATTCTGTTGAAGTCATTTTTACAGATGAAAAGAATCATAATTTCTATGCCATTTCAGGAGTTGAGGCGAGCACTAAACCTTTGGTGATTAGCACTATTTTCAATGAAAATGAATCATTGATTGAAGAAATATCGACGATTGATTTGTCTGTTCAATCCTTCATTGGTGGGCGTTTTTCGGGAATTATGAAAAGAATTATTGATGGCTACGAGCAACAAGCATCTAATGATTTTTTAGAAATTAATCAATCTTTAGAAAAAAATATACTTCAAAAACAATCTCTAACAGTTGATGTGCAACCTAATAATTTTATTTTTATTCGGACAAATTATAGCTTCACAAAAATATTTTTTGATGATATAATATACATTAAAGCGATGGAGAATTTTGTGCAAGTGATGACTACTGGCGACACTCATACAACGCTTGTTTCTCTAAAAAATATGCTTTCAAAATTGCCCGAAAATATTTTTAAACAGACGCATCGTTCTTTTATTATTAACATCAACAAAGTTCAATCTTTGGAAAAAAATACTATCAAAATAGATAAGTACGACATACCGATAGGAGCCGCTTTTAAGGAGAGAATAATGAGTGATTTAATTCAAAAGAGGGTTGTAAAACGTTAAAAATTATTCAATATTAGAGAGTCATACTGAGGGGGTATGGTTTGTACTGTATTGGGATTATCAACATAATACATCGCTATGTCGCCTTTGTTTTTTGCAGGTAATTTTCCCCGATAATGGCAATTGAAACTATATTGAACCTCTTGATGTGTAGATTCAGAAATATTGATACATCCTGACTCGCAAGCTTCTTGAATGCGCGCAGCAATGTTGACTGTATCACCCCAAATATCATAAGCAAATTTGTTGATGCCTACCACTCCCGCTACCACAGGTCCCGTATTAATGCCGATTCGAGCTTCAAAATAAGGCTCACCAAGTCTTATTTTTTCAGTTTTCATTTCATTCAAAAACTGTTGCAATTCTAAAGCAGCTTTGACAATATTAATTGGTGTAGAAATTCTATCGCTCAAACCCGATGCACACATATATGCGTCGCCAATGGTTTTAATTTTTTCCAATTTATATTGTGCAATAATAAAATCAAAAGCTTTAAAATACATATCCAATTCTGTAACTAATTGTTCTGGCGACAATCTTTCTGAAATAGATGTAAAATTTATAAAATCTGTGAATAAAACTGATGCCTTGTCATAACGCTGAGCTTTTGCTTTTCCATGACTTTTCAATTCGGTAGCAATGGCAGCTGGCAAAATATTCAGTAAAAGCTCATCACTGCGTTGGCGTTCATCTTCAATAATTTTATTTTTTCCTATTAAAATGCGACGCTGTTTCTGATTTTCAACAGCTCTTTTGTAAATCAATCCGACAATCATCAAGGCAAATCCTAAGACTAAAAGCAAAATGTTCCTAAAATTATGCGCTTTTTGGAGTTGAAAATCTTGCTCTTGCCTATCCTGCGAATAAGCGATAGAATCCAATAGATTTTCATTGCGCAAGGCTTCCACTAATTTCTGTTTTTTGGTAGCTACCCGCTTGATTTGATCTTTTTGCCCTTCGACTACAGCTAATTGTTGCGTTTTTTGAGCAATAGTATGCTTCGCTTGTTCTGTTTCCTCCGTCAATGTTTTTTCTTTTACTCGCAATTGGGTCATGCCATTATTTAAAGATTCTTTTTCTTTTTTCAACATATTGACTTCACTAATCATGCGTTGCCTATCCCGTTCAAGCTGTTCAGTTTGTTTGCGAAATTGCTCGCGCAATGTGTTCATTTCCACTTGATTTGTCGGAGCCGCCCGATTAGCAGAAGGAGAAGGTAGGCCAGTTGAAGCCGTTGATGGATTTGAAGATGAAGTCGGTGAAGAGCGATTGCCGTAGGAAGTAGCAGCTACCCCCTCAGTATTTGGGCGTTTTTTGAGGTCGTTGGCTTGATTTCTGAACGCTTCCGCTTCGGCAGCATTGCCTTCATTTTTAGCCATATCCGACATTTTTAGGAGTGACCTGACAGTCCAATCTATATCATTTGCCTTTTGAGCACTTTCCTTACTGCGGTTGTAACGGAATTTGGCATTGCTCCATTCCCTTTGTCGAGCGTATCCCTCTGCATTTAAAAAAGCAGCACGGGTTGCCATTGTATTATCATTCAAATCTTCAGTAGCGATGGTATATGCCTGATGGGCTAATTGGGAGGCTTTATCGGGATTTGCGCCCAAATACCGCTCGGCTGCCTTGTAAAGCAGAGCCATTTTCTCCCGTTTGTCAGGCGTCTTGCGGGCTTGTATTTCAAGTGAAGCAGCCGTTTGAGCCGAAAGATTAAGAGAAAAACATGTGAAAACGAGGATTTTTAATATCTTAAACATGGTTTTTCGTTTAACAGATTGATGCAAATTTAAACGTTTATTTTACACGGTTTCATTCATATAAGGTTAAAATAAAAATTATTTACAATTTTAATATAAATGAAACAAAAGTTGCTCCAATTCTGAATGCTCATTTAAGTTTAACAAATACCCCCTCAGTATTGGCAACTTTTAAAGGCTAAATTTTGTTAAAAAATAATGTAAAAATTTGATTTACAATGCTTTATAAAACTAAATTAGAATTTGAAACAAATTGTTAGTATTACTTTTTTTCGATTTGAAGGCTTCAAAAATCGATGGTGGGCTTTTACTCAAATGGGTAAAAAAGCTTTTTTAAATACAAAAAATCCTAATAATCTGAATGGAGTAACAGGAGCATCATTCGTCAAAATGTTTGGTGCAGGCTCGGGCAAAGGCTTTAATTTAATGCCAGATTTTGGAGTCTATGGCTTGCTTACCGTTTGGGAAAATGAAGCAACTGCACAACTTTTTTTTGATCAAAATGAAGTATTTAAATCTTATCAAAATCGAGCAACTGAAATCTTTACTGTATTTTTACAGCCAATAATGTCGCATGGTAAATGGGATAAATTTGAACCCTTTGAAGCAACCAGTAGAAATGACCCGTTTGCACCCATTGCAGTTATCACTCGAGGAACTATTAAAACGAAGCATGTTTTTAATTTTCATAAATCTTCTCGGATGGCAAGTCGGGCTTTAGAAGCAGCTAAAGGATGTATTTTTAGTGTCGGTATAGGAGAAGTGCCCTTAGTTCAGCAGGTCACTTTTAGCCTTTGGGAAAATGAAGAAGCCATGAAAAATTATGCTTATAAAAATCCTGCTCACTTAGAAGTTATTAAAAAAACACGTGAGCTGGGGTGGTTTTCAGAAGAGCTTTTTGCTCGTTTTCAAGTGCTGCGTACTGAGGGGTCTTGGAAAAATTTAGATTTAAATTGTTTCAATGATTTATTAAAAAATTATTATAAATCGTTGACTTTATAAGACTTACGAATGGCGATAAATTATTTATGATTGATTTAAACTACAAAGAATTCGGATTAGGAGAACCTGTTGTTATCATACACGGGCTATTCGGCACTTTAGACAATTGGCAAACCATTGCTAAAAAAATGAGTGAACATTTCACCGTTTTTATCATCGACCTACGCAATCATGGACGCAGCCCACAGACGAATGACACTTTTAATTATCAACTTTTGGCAGATGATTTAGCAGAATTTATGCAAGACCATTGGATTTATGAAGCGCGGATAATAGGGCATTCGATGGGTGGAAAAGTGGCTATGCAATTCGCTCTGAATCATCCTGATTCTGTCAAAAAATTAGCTATTATTGATATTGCCCCTAAAAAATATCCCAGTGGACATGAGGAAATATTTGATGCTTTACTCAATCTCGACCTCTCAACACTTGAAGACCGAAAGGAAGCCGAAGCTTACCTCACAAAGGAGCTCAATGAAGATGCTGGCACTATTCAATTCCTTTTAAAAAATCTATCTCGCCGCACTGAAGATGAAGGCGGTGGCTTCGAATGGAAAATGAATCTGGATGTGCTGCATCGTGATTATGATGAGTATATTTTAGCCGCGCCTGAAGGCGATGCTTTTAAAAAACCTACACTTTTTATACGTGGTGGCAACTCTCATTACGTTAAAGATTCGGATATGGAGGCTATAAAAATGCTTTTTCCAAAAGCTGAATTAGCCACAATCGAGGGCGCAGGACATTGGGTACACGCCGAAAAACCGAAGGAATTATTAGACGTTTTGATGAATTTTTTAACCTAATTTTCAAGCATTTTTTTAATAAAACAGACTATTTTACTTGGAAAACTTAGAAAATAAAGCCGTTTTGCCTGAACAAGACCCTACAGCCGCGAGTCGCAAACGCGACCATATTGAGTTGGCTTTCAAATCGCAAATCAGCGACTTGGATAGCCGTTTTTATTATGAGCCTCTCTTTGCAGCCCATCCCGAAAAGGGCAGCTTGAAGCCTTTTATTTTTCTCAACAAAAAGTTTAAAACTCCTATGTGGGTAAGCAGTATGACGGGCGGGACCGAATTGGCTCGAACCATCAACCACAATCTCGCACAAGCGTGCAAGGATTTTGGATTTGGTATGGGTTTAGGTTCATGCAGGCAATTATTATATTCCGATGATTATTTTAAAGATTTTAATGTTAGAAAAACATTGGGCGATGAGCAGGCTCTTTTCGCCAATTTGGGCATCGCTCAGTTGGAAATTTTAATAGATAATAAGGAACTTTTTTTAATAGATAAAATGTTGGAAAAGCTGCGTGCCGATGGCTTAATTATCCACGTCAATCCCATGCAAGAATGGCTTCAACCCGAAGGCGATCGCTTTAAACGCCCGCCAATAGAAACTATTGAAACCGTTTTAAATGCCTTAAATTATCCAATTATCGTCAAAGAGGTCGGTCAAGGTTTTGGCTATCACAGTCTCAAAACATTGCTTCAATTGCCGTTAGCAGCCGTTGATTTTGCAGCAGCAGGCGGTACGAGCTTTTCAAAGCTCGAATTACTGAGGGGGTCGTCGGAGAGGCAAGAGGCTTACAATGAACTGGCTCATATCGGTCATACGGCAACAGAAATGGTGGACTTTACGAACGAAATTGTAGAAGAATTAGGAGATAAAATTCGCTGCCAAGAGATTATCGTTTCAGGCGGCATCAAAACTTTTTTGGATGGATTTTATTGTATTAAAAAACTGAAATTGCCTGCTATTTATGGACAAGCGTCCAGTTTTTTAAAACATGCACAGGGCGATTATCAAAATTTATATGAATATGTGGATGCTCAAATTCAAGGATTGGAATTGGCGGAAGCATTTTTAAGAGTGAGATAACTTATTGATTTTCAAATGTTTATGTAACACAAGATGCAGCAAGTTCAAAACTTGCTGCATCTTGTGTTGTAAATACTAATATACTGAGGGGTTCAATCATTTTATCCTCTCGAAGCCAAAGGCTTAGCATCACTGTCGCAACGCATCCATGAAGGCAAAGGCTCACCCAATTCCTTCAATAAAGTCACCTGACCATTGTCCAAAGCTTTAAATTTCCAAGTGTGCTGCTTGCCGCCGCCGCCTGTGGTTGCTCCAAAAGAATAGATGAAATCAATTTCCCAACCACCTGTCACTCGCTTAGCTTTGATGTCATTGCCTCCGAATTTGGGCAAACCCAAATCAATTTGCTCTACGCCTGGTATGTTATCAAACTGTCCAGCTAATGCTGCCATATTGAGTGGTTCTTTTGAGCGGAGCGTAATAGCATCCTGAGTTTCGTTCCATTGCACATGTTTTTCAATAGCAAGGTCGTATTGATCGAGTAGGCGATTAAATTCTTTATTCGTAGTTTCGCTGATGCCTTGTTTCAAAGGGGCTGCCCAATCAACATTGCGTTTGAAAATAATGACAATATGGTCGATAGAAGGATTTGGAAAAGTATGGATATTACAGCGAGCGATAGATTTGCCCGTTTCGTCATTTATGTAAACATTGCTCAATGCTTTATAAAGGCTATTAATATTATCACGGCTTATAGCAACTGGCAAGTAACGAGAATCTTCTTTTTCAGAATCCAAGCGCAAAGCCATACGCGCTGCATCTCGTTTAAATTGGCGATCAATAGACGCTGGAACAGCTAATTTAGAGCCGCTTGGGTTGACTTTTGAGGCCATTTGCTGCGCGCCTACTGAATTCGCGGCTAACAACAAAATTATAGTGGTGTAAGTAATAAAAGACTTTTTCATGAATAGTTTTAGATTGGATGAAATATGTATTTTTACTTATTGCAATCCTTATGCCAGTCAATGAAAACTTTAATTCTTATATTTTTTGAAGATAAAACTTCAAATTGTGACGCGTGATAAAAGGCTTATTTTGTCATAAATTTGTCAAGTATTTTTCATAAAACCTTAACAATCAAAACTTTATGAAAAATTTAACTAAAAGAAAAAACGCTTTTTTTATAAAATTCTGTTGAATAGCATGAGTGTTTTCATGTTCTGTTTTTAAGATAAAATCATCCTCTTTTTGTTTATTGAATGACTGAAGCTTAAAATATTAGAGCATTTTTTTAAAAATCTTGTATTAATTTACCTCCTTAATTCTTAAAATAAATTCAATTATGAAAATTATCAAAATAAATATTATCCTCTTTTTATTAAGCATTGGGAGCTTTTTGAATGCTCAAATTGATGATGTTAGTATCCGCAAAGATGGCAGATTAAGATGGAGCAACCCATATGAAGAACCCTCTAACAGCGACCTTCAAAAAATTGTTGCTACTGAGGGGGGCGGGTTTTATACCCTTCGGACGCGTAAAAGCGGTGCTTTGGGCGCAGGCAGCATCAAAGTTATTGTCGAATATTATGACAGCAACATGAAACTTGGCAGATCAAAAGAACTCGACCTTGAGTATAAAGGTAAAGAACGCTTCGTCAAAGATGTTGTCATGCTTCAAGGCAAACTCTGGTTGATGACCTATTTTTATAATGAAAAGCATGAAAAAACATACCTTTTTGCTCAGCGCATTAAAAATGAAAGCCTTACTCTGGACAAGGAACTTTTGAAAATAGGCGAACAGGATGAAACCAATCGCGAGCGTCAAGATGTGTTCAGCTATGCTATTTCAAGAGACAGTTCTAAAATAGTGGTTTTCACCAAACAGCCAAGCGAGAAAAAACAACAAGAGTTCACATTAACAGTCTATGATAGTGATTTTAATGAGGTGTGGACTAAAAATGCCAAACTCCCTTTCGCTAAAAATAATTTTAGCGTAGATGAATATCAGGTGGATAAAAATGGCAATGTTTTTCTACTTGGCGTCATTTATACTGAGGGGTCTAACCGTTTGGCTCGCGGTGGCAAACCGACTTATCAATATGACTTAATTGCTTACATGCGGGATAGCACATTGGATGTGCAGGAGTACAAAATACAAGTGAAAGATAAATTCGTTACGGATTTAACATTTAGAGCAGCCGATGATGGGGATTTGGTTTTCAGCGGTTTTTATTCTGAAAAAAATGCGACCAGTGTAAAAGGCACTTGTTTTTTCAAAATTAATCCTAAAACCAAGGATATGTCGAGCGTGAGTACGCGTGAATTTGACTTAGGGTTCTTGACTCAAAATCTGTCAGAAAAAAATAAGGAGCGCGCCAAAGCGGCTGCACTCACCAATGATAAAGAAAAAGAAGCTGAATTGCCTTCATATTCTTTGGATAAACTCATCCTTCGGAGCGATGGCGGGGCTATTTTGATAGCTGAACAATATTTTATCGAGCAACGCTACAATAATAATTATGCAGGAAGAGGTTTTAGTCCTTACGGTTATAGCTATGGTTGGTACGATCCATTTTACTCATCTTATTACGATCCTTATGGGTATCGTAATAACAATCGTCAAGCTGATTATTATTTCAATTACAATGATATTATGGTCGTCAATATTCGCCCTGATGGTGAAATTGATTGGGCTGCTCGTATTCCAAAACGACAACTCTCCAGAAATGATGGCGGTATTTATTCTTCATATGCGATGAGCACGGTGGCTGATAAATTGTATTTTATCTACAATGAAGACCCTCGCAACCTCGACCCAAAGAGTAAAAAAATATATACTGATGAGCCTGATAAATATTCAGTAGTCGTGTTGGCAGAAGTTGATAGAAGTGGGCAGGTCAAAAAAGCACCCCTTTTTCAAAATAAAGAAGAAGGAATTATTACTCGTCCAAAAATTTGTCGCCAAATCGGCAAACGAGACATGGTTATATATGGCGAACGTAATAAAACTTACAGATTTGGTGTGTTGAATTTTGAATAGGATTTTAATTTTCAATATAAAGTTTTACTTAAAATTAATGTTTTATCTAAATAAATTTGAAATCAGCCTGTAAAAATGATACTTTTACGGGCTGATTTTTTAATTTTAAAGAATGCGAAAATTTCAGTAATTCATTTTTTTAATCATTTTTATTTTAAAACTAAATCAATTTAGACTATGAAAAAAATGTTGTCACCCCTTAGTATTGCTACATTTTTATTACTGAGCTTTATCAGCCAAGCACAAATTGAAACGCCTGCTCCAAGCCCTGGTTCTACAGTTACTCAAAAAGTGGGTATGACTGAAATCAAAATCGAATACAGTCGCCCAGGCATGAAAGGTCGTAAAATATTTGGCGGCGATGTCGTCCCTTTCGGCGAATTATGGCGCACAGGTGCTAACTCCGCTACTAAAATCACGACTACAGACTCTATCACCATTATGGGTAAAGGATTAGCAAAAGGTTCATATGTTTTATTGACAAAACCTGGCAAAGACTCTTGGGAAATCATTTTCAATAAAAACCCTGCCGTTAGTGTTTTCGATTACAAACCTGCTGATGATGTTGTAAAAGTCATGGTCAAACCGTTGGCTAATTCTATGACTGTCGAATCTTTTACAATGGGTGTTGCTAATGTTACAAGCAACTCTGCCGATATCGAAATCGCTTGGGAAAATACGGTCGTGCGCATCCCATTCACCAACGATGTTGACAGCAAAGTGATGGCTCAAATCAAGCAAAAATTGGATGGACCTACTCAGAACGATTATTTTGCTATGTCTCAGTATTATTTTGAGTCTGGTAAAGACATGAAAATGGCTTTAGAATTTGTCAACAAAGCTATCGCTAAAGGCGAACGCTTCTGGATGTTGCGCCATAAATCATTGGTTCAAGCTAAATTGGGCGATAAAAAAGGAGCTATAGAAAGTGCAACTAAATCTCTTGCTCTGGCTAAAGAAGCCAAAAACAATGACTATGTTCGGATGAATGAGAAATCAATCGCCGAGTGGGCTAAAATGTAAAAAGCTGTAGCGTGGAATTTATTCCGCTTTCAAGTGCCAAAGTAGAATTAATAAGTGAATAAAAAAAGCTGGTTTCCCAAAAGAAATCAGCTTTTTTTATGCTTATTACCCCCTCAGTATTTTATTAAAATTTAAGATAAAATATTGATTTTGTAAGATTTACAAATGATAAAAATTATTTATTCCATTCAAAAGTATTTACCATTTGCATCATATCGGTTTTCATGAATTCAATGATAGGCTTCAACGAATCAGGTCTTGATTTAGCATCAAAATACAAAGCACCACGCATAAAATGGCGTGTGCTATCCGTCAAATAAAACTGAAACGGACTCGCTACCGGACCCTCAATATTGAAGACAAAACCGCTCACTTTATTCGGTTTATTGATAGGCAATTCATCAATATAATCAGCTTTTACATTGTGCTTTCCGACCAATTGAAAAGCATCACCCCTCAGTTTTTCAAGCGTATTTTTTTTATCAATATTATAATAACTGCAATGAATCTCTGCATTCAGACTGGTCACTTTGATATTGAACCAACAATCGGAGGGAGCTTTTTCGTCAAAAAAAAGTGAATCCTGCTCAATGACGGCATAGGTTGGGTATTCAAATGAAAATTGACAATATTTCTCATCAAATTTTTGATAAGCCTTTTCAGGTAAGGTCACTTTTGGAAAACCGCGTGGCTTGGGCGTATAAGTCGGCTCTTCACAAGCCGTAATTAAAAAAGAAAGAGTGGCTACACAAAATAGAAGTTTCTTAATCAACATATTTATAAAATTTTATTCTAAAACGTAAAATACTGAGGGGGTGTTGCACAGCATTTCGGATTTTAATAACCTTTAAAATACAAAAGAGACTGTCTTAAAAGGTTATTAAGTTAATCAGTTATTGAGTTATTTTATGTATAAAATATTGCAAATCAATATTTTATCAAACAGAAATAAAACAATAACGGAGTAACCAATAACTTTTGAGACAGCCTCTTCTATTTTACATTTTATATTACCAATCTAAGACTTAATCATTAAAATGGCAAATCATCCGATGCAGTAGGTGGCTCGCTTGTAGGGGCAACCACTTCAAAAACCTGCTCTGATTGGTTTTGACCGCCTCTCATAGGTGGCTCTTGAGTCGGGAAAGTTTGATTGCCACCGCCTTCTTTTTTACCCATTAATCTAAAAGTATTGGCTACAATATCCGTAGACATTTTTTCAACACCGTTTTTATCGGTATATTTTCGATAGCTAAGTTTACCTTCTACATATACGAGTGCGCCTTTTTTCAACAACCGCTCAGCGGTCTCAGCTTGTTGACGCCAAACGACAATATTATGCCATTCAGTATTTTCTACTAATTCTCCATTAGCATCCTTATAACTTTCGTTGGTTGCCAAAGAAAATCTGCCTACTGGCGTACCATTTTCTAAACGACGAATTTCGGGGTCTTGTCCCAAGTGTCCGATCAAAGTGACCTTATTAATCATGTTAATTAGATTTAAAAATTTAAAAATAAGTTTTCTAAGTACAAATACTAATATTAAATTGGGTGATTGTCAAAACAATGTTAATTCAGAACTATTTAAATACAAATCAATAACTTTTGGAAAGGCAAATTTAGTTAAATTTTTCCTCTCAATATTCAAATAATCGCCATCTGTAAAAGAAAAATCAGCTGGCATTTCTATTTCCCAAAATTGAGCGATGATTTTTCGATGCGTCAAAAGCTGTATATAAGGTGGCGATTTTTTTAAAACTTTAAAATCTGTTTTTAAAATATCATTTAAACCTCCTCCCTGACTTGTCCATTCGGGAGTATTGGACAAATTTTCAATCAAATAATTGGTCTCAAGCAAAGGAAATTCATACAAATTTTGCCAAATATCTTTCTCCAATCTTTTTTTAATAAAAGTCAAATCGCCTGCATTGATGACTAAATAATTAAAAAAACGCTCTTTTTTTTCTATTTTTTTCGACTTTATAGGCAATTCAT
The DNA here is from genome assembly GCA_043744275.1 of Saprospiraceae bacterium. Classification (GTDB taxonomy): domain Bacteria; phylum Bacteroidota; class Bacteroidia; order Chitinophagales; family Saprospiraceae; genus JAAFJT01. The sequence goes on along the minus strand of JAYTUY010000242.1, from coordinate 34,380 downwards.
GCACTTTTTTCTCTTGAAACGCCATACACTCTGTTTTCATTAAGCAATTTTTACAATTCGGTTTGGCAGGCGTACAATGCGTTGCGCCAAAATCCATGATGGCTTGATTAAAATCTGCTGCCCTATTTTTATCCAAAACAGCATTCGCCAAATCTGTAAAAAGCCGTTTCGACTGAGGGGTATCAATGGGTTGATCAATGCCGAAAAATCGAGATAAAACACGATAGACATTCCCATCCACTACCGCATGAGGCAAATCAAAAGCAAAGGATGCAATCGCCGCCGCCGTATATGTCCCAACACCTTTTAACTTCAACAAACCTTCATAATTCGTTGGAAATGAACCCTTTAGCTCATTTGAAATATGCTTCGCTGTAGCGTGTAAATTGCGTGCGCGAGAGTAATAACCTAAGCCTTCCCACATCTTCATCACATCATCCTCAGGCGCATCTGCAAGCGATTTTACTGAGGGGTATCGCTCAACGAATCGCTCATAATACGGCAAGCCCATGCTGACTGTCGTTTGTTGCAAAATGATTTCAGAAAGCCAAACCCAATAAGGATTTTTTTCACCTTTCCAGGGCATCGGACGATGGTTGGTAGAAAACCACTCCAATAACGTCTCTCTAAAAAAGGTTTCTTTCTCCAAATTCATATTTCAATCTGAAAGCAAATTTATATTTTTTGTTTGAAAAATAAAAATAAATAAACAAAAAATTTTATTTTATATATCTCTAAATTTCTTCTAATCGTCTAAATACTCCGTTTCAATATTGGCAAATGAATCAACTGTTTGATTATTTTTTATAAATCGACACCAAACGCAATCCTTTTTTCCACAACCTGTGAACTCTTGATTCTGAATTTTGCCCCAACTCGTCACCATCAACCCCCTCAGTATTTCGACGTCTTTTGATGTTATGTCAACATTTTTTGTTTTAAAAATGCCTTTTGCATCAGGCTCTAAATAAGTGATTTCACCAGATTTTACCCGTATGAGATTGGAGCGATAATTTTCATAGAGAATTTTATAAAAAACCAATTGTCGCCAATAGCCTCCGCCGCTCGGGTTTTTAGGTGTCGGGCGATTCAGGCGCGTGGGATCAAATTTGCCTGTTTTATAATCCACAATATGCGCGCTACCATCGTCCAAAAATTCAATTTTATCAATCACACCTTTCAGCGGCACACCATCACTTTCTGATAAATATTGCTTCTCAATCAGCACATTTTTCGACCATTTATCTATATTTTGATGATAAAAACGGCGTAAATTATCCCTGCCCGTAGCCAATCGCCTTGAAAAATCGCGCTCTGAATAGTGGCTTCGCTGACGAGCTAAATCAATTTCAAAATAGCGCACAAACTCATCCACATTAGGGAATTGCTTTTCCTTGGAGCGCAACATTTCGCCGAAGAGTTTTCGCAGCGCATAATGCATAGCAGAGCCATATCGGGAGGCTTCGCTTGAAGCCGTAGGTACTTTTAAAATATATTCAAAATAAAAACTCAATGGACAAGTTAAATAGGCATGAAGTGCCGAAACGCTCAACTTAAAATCTTTTAAAACTGATGCAACCCATTCACTTTCAATGAGTTGTGTATTAATATCTTCGCTTTCTGTCAAAACAGCTATTTGATTTTCTAATAAAATGCTGCCTTCGACTTCTCTTTTTTCAAAAGAAACAGAGGCGTTTTCAGAGCTTGTTGGAATCAAAATTTCATCTACAAACTGGCTTTTACTGAGGGGTTTATTTTTTTCATCGGTCTTGGAATAAGAGATTTGAAGATGCTCTTTTGCCCGTGTCATGGCTACATAAAACAAGCGACGGCGAGCTTCAACGGCATTTTCCTCAGTCGTATAGGTGAGCGTATCGGGCAATTTGAAGCGATTATTATTGCCTGAACGGCTATTCTCCCATTCCGATTCGACGGTATCCATCAAAAAAACATGGTCAAACTCTAATCCTTTGGCGGAGTGGGCAGTCGTGAGAACCACTCGCCCTTGTGTCCTCGACGGACTTTCCACATTATCAATGTTCTGAACAAGTTGAATAGCAATTCTATTTTTATCTAAAATCTCTAAAGTTTTCAAGAGATGACTCAAACTCAGTCGCTGTTTTTTCTCCGTTTCAGATTTTATAAATTCAAAAAAAGTATTCAAAATTTGAAGATTCCAAATTTTATTGGGCGAATTAGTCGCCCAACTGAGCAAGCCACTTTGATTAATAATTTGCTCAATTAATGTTAAAACTGATTGGTTTTGAGCATTTTTAACCCATTTTTCTAAGGAAAGACTTGTGTTTTTTAAAGCTTTGGCATCTTTAAATTTAATTTTTGGAATATTGAATAAGGTGTTACGCCATGACTTTTTGAGGTCTTCAAAAACTACATCATCATCCAAATTTTCAGTAACCGAATTTTGTTTGGCGTTTTCTTGATTGATATAAACCGCTAATTTTAAAATATCATTTTGTGCAACGTTTAAATAATTGATATTCAATATTTTAAACAATAAATAATCAGCTGTGAAAGGCTTTTCATTCTCTTTTGAAATATACTCCAAAATCAAGCGCAGGTTCTGAATAATAGGCGTATCGAGAATATTAATGCGGCGTTTGGTTTGGTAAGGAATCCCTTTTTTATCGAGCAACCAAATTATATTTTCCACTTCACGATGGCGAGCGTAAATAATGGCTACGTTACTGAGGGGTACATTATTGTCCCTTAAAGTCTCCAATTGATGGACAATATCCGCTATTTCATGCAAGCGATTAGGATATTCAATGACAGAAGGCAAGACCTCTGATTCAGCAAAATCGCCTTTTGCAATGAGTGTTTTTTCCCAAAGGGATTCCGATGGAGCAATTTTTAAATTATGTAACTGATTGATTATCCGCAAGTTATTCAAATCAATCAACCGTTTTGAAATATTTAAAACATTTTGTGTTGAACGATAGTTCTCTTTTAATAGAATAACTTTTATATCATTTTGATACTGATGATAAAAGTCCACAAGGCTTTTTAAACGCGCTCCTTGAAATTCATAAATGGCTTGATCGTCATCGCCCACAATAAAAATATTGGGGTTATCCCAAAAGCTAATGAGTTGCGACAAAATTTTATTTTGTGAGCCATTCGTGTCTTGATATTCATCTACCAAGAAATAAAGATATTGTTCTTGATAATTGCGTAAAAGAAATTGAAATTTTTCAAAAGCATCAATCACCCAAAGTATCATGTCATCAAAATCGTAGCGGCGATGACCCCTCAGTATTTTCTCAAAAACAGGATATAATTGCACGGCTGAATGTAGCCGCTTCATTTTTTCCTGCTCTTCTTCCAGCTTTTGAGTTTTCAAGTCGCCTTTTTGCCACAGCCCTTTTCGAGTATTTTGATAGATGTATTCTGCTCGATTGGATAGACTTTCTACGTAGGTTTGAATGTTTTTCTCTACAAAATCTACTGTCCAGGCTTCAGTTTTCATGATTTTGAAAAGATCAGCGAGGTGTTTTTCATAAAAATAAATATCGCTACCGCGCCCATGCTTGAGCGGATGATCATGCGGGAGTTCCTCAATAATTTCGCGAATCATTTCCTGCCGCTCAAGGTCGTCGAGCAAAGCCAAATCTTGCCGAGCAAAAAGGTCGAGATTATCTTGAATAACTTTGTTACAAAAGGAATGGAAAGTGAAAATATGCACTTTATGGGCTTCGGGACCTATCAAAGTCAAGAGCCGCTCGCGCATCGCTTGCACGCCCGCGTCGGTAAACGTGAGGCAGAGAACGTTGTAGGGGGCAGTGTCCGTTTTCGTCAATATTTGCCCAATTCGAGCGGACAAAATATGCGTTTTACCCGTTCCCGGACCCGCTACTACAAGCACGGGACCATCGATGTGGCGCACGGCTTCGGCTTGTTCGGCGTTGAGCGCGCGCAGGGTGTCGGCAAAAGATTGATTGAAATTGGACATTTTCTTTTAGAGTGTTGAGTTTTTAGTGTTTGGTTTTTAGTCATTCGTGTTTTATACCAAACACCCAAAACTATAAACTAAACACCCTCGTCAAAGATACTTCGATAAGCCGTTTTCACAAAAGAATTTACCTGCTGCTTGTTTTTTCAACATCAATTTTTCATTTTCCAATGTATCGGCGTAGTTCTCTTTGTGGTGCAGGTGGTATTGAATGGCTTTATTTTTTATTTTTTTTAATTGAATACCTGTCTTGAAAAGTCGCCATTCGATGTCTGTATCTTCACCACAACCAGGTTTTACAAAGTCTTCATCGAAGCCATTGACATCAATAATATGCTTTTTATGGATGCTCCAATTGCAACCCCAGATAGCCGTTGTTGTTTGAATTTTACTTTTTAAAAATGGTAGGTAAAATGCGCAATCTATTCGTTTACAAGCAGTTACGATTAAGGTAAAAATATTAAATGAAGGATTTGAGTCATTCCTAAAGAGGGCATTTGTCAATTTTTCAGACAACATAACACGCCGCCCAAAGAGGGCATACCCCTCAGTACGATTCTCAAAATGGGCTTTTAAAAAATGGCGGTGCGGAATACAATCTCCGTCAATAAATACCAAATAATCCGCAGCTGCAACAGCCACCGATTTATTCAAAGCCTTATCTTTTTGAAAACCGTTGTCGGGTTGAGAAATGTGTTTTATAGGAAAAAAAAATTGCTCACGCGCGTTTTCAATAAATTTTTTCATCTCTGCGCCGTCATTATCTTCTGCAATAATGACTTCAAAATCTTTGAAAGACTGATTTTGAAGACCCCTCAGTATTAGGTCGAGCGCAGGGATATTTTTATAAACGGCGATGATGAGCGAGAGCTGCGGCATAAGGAATGATGAATGATAAATTTTTACGATGTAAATTCTTCTGCCTGCGTCAAAATCTCCCAAGTGTGGTCGTAAAGCAGTTGGCAAGTGGCGAGGAAAATATAGGGCGTTTTGCTGCCCCATTCATGGGGAGCGATGAGCGAAATGGTGTGAGAACCATCTTTTTTTTCATACAAGTGATAAATATGACCCACCACAGGGCGAAATGCTAAGGCTGCGCGATATATTATTTCAGATATTTCTTTTCTTCTTTGTAAAGATTTGGCTTGCATCACGAGCGTTTCCATTTGCTCTTTGAGTTGGTGCATCTGGCGGTCTGTTTGTTCATACATCGCCATCATGGCGTTGCCTTTGATTCTACCCTTGTCTGTCGGGCGAATCACCGCGCCGCCAGCCGTGTGTGCATAAGGCAATAACCCTGGATTTTCAGCTACTTTAGTCTTATCGATTGGATTGATAAATGCCTGTTCAGGTTCTTCTTTTTTCTTTTTACTCTTCATAATCGCTGATTGAAATACGTTTTAGTTCTCAATTAACATCTTTTTTCAACAAATGTTTTTCTATTGAACACTATTCAACCAAATTTTTCTCAGTAATTTTCTTTTCCAAACCCGATGATTTAGCACCGCGCTCTTTGGCTTTTGACCAATATTTGACAGCCTCTTCTTTATTGCCAGATTTGAAAACATAGTCGCCATAAAGCTCTAATACTGAAGGGTCTGTTTCCATCGATATTTTGAGAGCTTCTTCTGCCATCGGTTTGGCTCTCTCTGCTGCACCACGTTGTTGGAGCGAATTGGCATATTTTATCATGGCAAATGAAGACTTATTATTGAGCTTCAAAGCATCTTCAAATGCCTTATCGGCTTTGTCATAACTCTTTGATTTTGAATAAGTTACGCCTAATTCAACAAGGGCATCATGCTTCAAAGATGGCTTTTTAGAAGACATCAAAACCGACTGCTCGAGCGATGTAACAGCTTCATCCAACTTCCCTTTTTTCTCATTGGCGATGCCATTAAAATAAAAAGCAGTCACTTGATTCGGGAATAAATCTACGACCTGATCGCTGGTTTTCAAGAGGTCGTCGTACAATCCGAGTTCGTCTTGCGCGTACATCATCTGCTCCCAAACGGCATAAATGGACTTATTTATTTGAGTACATTTTTTATATTTTTCAATGGCTTCTATGGTCTTGCCATTGTGATAAAGCATGTCCCCTAAAAGCGAATAAGATTTAGCTTCTGTCGGATGCACTTGCTCTATAATTTGAGCGAGTTCAAGACCTGCCGCTGCCAAAGCCTTGTCTTTGCCTTCTGCAATTTTATAAGTGTAGGGCAAAAATGTTTTTATTTTATCATCAATTTTAATGTCTGGTTTTTTAAATAAATCTCTCAATGAATTTAAATAAGCCACATCGCCACCGCCGCCTACCGCCGGTTTTTGACCGCTTGCCATAGCTAAGCGCGATTTTGAATCATTGGGGTCTAATTTCAGAACACGTTGATGCAATTCAATGGCTGTATTTTTATCCCCCATTTTCAAAAAATAATCTGCTGCAAGATGTTGATATTCAATAACTTGTGGATATTTATCAGCTAATTTTTTGAACTCAGAAGCGGCTTTTTTATTATCACCAGTGGCTTCAAAAAGAGCAACTCTTTTGATGGTTATCTCTTCGGTAATACCTATTTTTTTCTCTAAATCTTCAAATACTTTCAAAGCTTTATTAGGCTCGCCCGTCCGCACATAGCAATATGCCCAACGGAAATAAACTTCCTGCCGATAATCCATGTCAAAAACAGTGCTTTCTGCAAGGGATTTGTAGATTTCAGCCGCGTCTTTATCCTTTCCCACTTTTTCAAGTGACTCTGCTAAAGCCATTTTATACCATTTATTATTAGCATCAATGGCAAGGGCGCGTTTGGCAAAATCAATGGCTTTTTGATTGTCGCCCATAGTTGTATATATACGTGTGAGCTGAAAAGCACAAGCATCGCATTTGGGGTTTTTCTCCAAAACTTCTTGAAAAAGTTTGGCAGCTCCTTCCATTTTGCCAATTTGCTGTTGACCAATAGCGGCAAGATATTTATCCTGTAACTGAATTTCTGCTTCCGATATTCGGATAGCTTGCCCTTGATTAGACACTTGAGCCGAAATACTCCCCGAGGGATTAATGAGAGATAAGCTCAGTAAACTGCTGAAAATCAATGACTTGTACGTTATAAATATTTTCATTTAAGAAGCATATTTTGAATAATCGCTAATACTCAATTCTGATTTATGACCTTTATACTCAACGTAATTCCCTATCATACTGTTGCTCATAGTGGCATCTTTGATAACGGTTTCTTCACCTATGACACTGTTGACAATGATGCTTTCATTGATCACCGAATTATTGCCTACCGACACATAAGGTCCGATAACTGAATCTTTTACAATCGCATTTTTACCGATAAAACAAGGTGGAATGACTACAGCATTAATAATTTGAGCGGAATCTGCATGAAGTTTTTCATTGCGTTTAATATCCAACATCCTTTTATTGGCATGAACAACAGCTTCTTTATTGCCGCAATCAATCCACTCTTCAATGGATGCGGTTCTGAAACGGGTGCCATTATTTTTCATATTGTCCAACACACTCGTAAGCTGGTACTCCCCCCTCAGTTTGATGTCGTTTTCTATCAAATAATTGATTTCTTTTTTCAAAAGATCGCCATCATTGAAATAATAAATACCGACGATAGCAAGATTTGAAACAAAATTTTTAGGTTTTTCAACAAAATCAGTGATAATATTATTCATATCAATTTTCACAACCCCAAATGAAGAAGGGTCATCTACTTTTTGAGTCCAAATAATACCATCTTCTTTTGGATTGAAATGAAAATTTGCTTTGAAAAGTGTATCCGCAAAAGCGACTATTAAATTTCCAGAAAGGCTCGCCCCAGCACATCCGATAGCGTGTGCAATGCCCAAAGGCACATCCTGTTTGTAGATAGTTCCTTTCGCCCCGATACTTTGAGCAATGCTTATTAAATGCCGCTCAACTTCTTCTCCATATTCGCCTGTAATGAAGGCAACTTCTTCAATAAGTCCATTATAAGATGTCGCCAAATCCTCTACAAGACGTTGAACAATTGGCTTGCCAGCTACTGAAATAAGTGGCTTTGGAACAGTTAAAGTATGGGGGCGCAGACGTGAGCCTTTGCCAGCCATAGGAATGATAATTTTCATAAAAAAAGTTTTTAGTTTTTAATTTATGTGTATCTATTTGATTGTAAATGTTTTATACAAATAGTAATTTAACAATTAATTTTTAGTAAAAACAAATATTAATCCAATTAATCAATTTTATAATAAGTTTCTCTGCTTTATTTTGTGCCTGTGCTACCAAAGCCACCTGCGCCACGCGAAGTGTCATTTAAGACTTCTACTTCGTGCAAAGTCACTCTCTCATGCTTGGCAATCACCATCTGAGCAATGCGTTCTGCTGGTTCAATCACTTGCGTTTCGTTGGATAAATTGACTAAAATGACCTTTAATTCACCCCTATAATCCGAGTCGATGGTGCCTGGTGAATTTAAGCAAGTCAAGCCCCGTTTAGCAGCCAAACCGCTTCTCGGGCGCACTTGAGCCTCATATCCCAAGGGCAATTCTATAAATAATCCCGTCGGAATCATCGCCCTTTCAAGCGACTTTAAAGTAACGGATTCTGTAATATTCGCTCGCAAATCCATACCAGCCGACCCCTCAGTCTCATAAGCTGGAAGCGCATTTTCAGATTGATTAATGATTTTCACTATCATAAACAAGATTTAGTTTTTTTAAAGAAATGCAAAATTAAATTTTTAAGACATAAGATAGGTATTCCGAAATTTATTCGAGAGTTATTAGTTAATTTCCATACTTTATTTGACTCATTATTTATTGCCCATGATGGCTTTCCACGTTTCAAACAAAACTGCTTGTTCGGGGCGATTTTCAGGCATTTTACTGAGGGGGTCGCAAGGCTTCAAAGCTTCGAAACAATCTTTGGGTAGCATTTGATAAAGTTGAGTGCCTTTCGTTTTCCACTCTATCATGTCATCGCTCACTTGTCGGACGATGCGGGCAGGGTTGCCTACGACGAGGCTGCGCGGCGGTATTTTTTCATCCGCTTTGATAAAACTCAAAGCACCAATGACGCATTCATCGCCAATTTCCACATTGTCCATAATGACAGCATTCATACCCACGAGGACATTTCGTCCAATCGTCGCCCCATGAATAATTGCGCCATGCCCAATATGCGCCCCTTCCATCAGCCGAACCGTCACGCCCGGGAACATATGAATCGTACAATTCTCTTGAACATTGCAGCCATCTTCAAGGACGATGCCGCCCCAATCACCTCTCAATGCAGCACCAGGACCGATATAAACATTTTTTCCAATCACCACATTGCCCGTTACAGTCGCCTGCGGATGGACGAAACTGGAGGGATCTACAACAGGGATAAAACCTTTAAATTCGTAAAACATTGTAATTAATGGTGAATGATTAATTTAGTATTCAATTTTATCGTTCTTATTTTTCCATTCTTTAAAAACTTTGATGCCTTCATTTTGTAGAGCTTGCGCGATGGGGATACAGCGTTCGTGCATGGGCAGTGTGAGTTCTTGATATAAAAATTCATCGTCGAAATCAATAGCTGCAGCATCTTCACGGGAGCAGGCATACACGATGCGGGCAGGTCGCGCCCAATAAATTGCCCCCAAACACATTGGGCAAGGCTCGCAAGATGTATAAATCGTGCAATTATCCAATTGAAAATGACCAATATTTTGACAAGCATCTCTTATCGCCACTATTTCAGCATGAGCCGTTGGGTCATTAGAAGATGTAACTTTGTTATTGCCTTTGCCGATGATGACGCCATTTTCATTGATAATGATGCATCCAAAAGGTCCGCCTTCGCCGCTCCTCATGCCTTTGAGCGACATCTCAATCGCCTCACGCATGAATAATTTATCTTCTTCTGAAATCGGTTTTTTACTTTCTCCTTGATTCATCATATCCTTTTAGTATATTCAGTTTGAAATTTATACAATCTAATGTCTAATATCTATTTTTGTAATCTCTAATAAAATTAAAACAATTCCTGCTGAATAGGCGGTGTTTCAAACTCTAAAAGCCATTTTTTACGTGCCATGCCGCCTGCATAACCCGTCAGCGAACCGTCCGAACCAATGACCCGATGGCAAGGCACAATGATGGCAATTTTATTACTCCCATTCGCCATGCCGACGGCTCGGATGGTTTTAGGGTCGCCGATTGCGCGAGCAATATCCATATAAGATTTTGTTTTGCCAAACGGAATTTTTATTAATTCATTCCAAACCCGTTTTTGAAAGTCCGTTCCTTCCAAATCTAACGGCAAATCAAAATCTTTTATTTGACCATTAAAATAAGCATCTAACTGTTTGACTGTCAATTGATTATACATATTTTCAACTTCCGTCAATATTTTTTCATTGGCGAAATTAGCGGCTCTCAAACCCTGTGCAGTTGCCTGAATTTCTATCAAACCAAGCGGCGAACTATAATAAATGGTGTCCAATCCTTCCATTGCCGAGCGATTTATTTTATTAATTTCCATAGTGAAATGCGCATATTATTTTGTTTAAATTTTACATTAATTTTGTCTAATTCCTAATTCCTAATTAATTTTCAACGTCGCCATTTATCCGTTAAAAGTATATCCACATCTCCAGCGGCTTCCAATCCAGCATTTCTACCTACGCCTTCAAATATGAGTTTATCATTTTCAAAGAAACGGACATTGATGATAGCTTGCAAACTTTCATTGATTTTACCCGTCATCTCCCCTTCAATTGGTGAAATAAGTGTGCCTGTACCCGATTTGACAGCGTCAATTTCAAGCCGATTTTTAGAATCTTTAAATCCTAAACGAATATGATTGCCATCAATTTGAGCAGTCATTTTCGCACCCGTATAAGTTGCAAAACGATACAATTTGTTTTGAAACCAAAAACCTACAATATAGCCGATAAAAGAACTGCCCAACCAAGGAATATTAGCAACGGAGGCGATGAGGGAATAGCCGAGCCCAAGCCCCTCGCCCCCCAAAGGGGGAGACTGTATGAACTCCCCCTTTTGGGGTTGGGGGGCTTGCTCTTCAAAATGATTCGTTTGCATCCAAATATATCCCTTCGGAAACGAAAAACCCCAATCTTTTTCGATATAACCGCGCCCATTGGTAAAATCAATCTCTTCGCCATTGACATTTAGGCTGCCTTTTAATGAATGGTCGAGACTCAAAACGCCATGATAACATTCCATAAAAGGAGCGAATGAAAACCAGCCCATAATGCCCGGCGCACCCAGCATTTTGGGCCAAGTGGCTATATTTTCAAAGCTTAATTCGCCTTTTATATTGGGTAAATTAATTTTAATTTTATTTGTAGAAAATTGATTATCAGCTATTTGTAAATGAAAATGCTTATCATGGGCTTTAAAATCGGAGGCATCAAAACGCTCGTAAGTAGTAGCGCATTTTTTACCGTCTATTGTTTGGATAAAGGCGTGGCTTTTGCCATCTTTACCCATCGAAATGCCAGGGATAAATGCGAGTGCATACCCCTCAGTAAAATCCACTATTTTGTAGTACCAACCCTCAAAATAGCTCCGTTTTCGACCCCAACCATGATACATATCGGGATTCCAAGTAGCCCGCCAACGATTGAATATATGCCTCATAAATGCCTTTTTGAAAAGGTAAATTTAAAATAATTTTAAAACATTTTATTTATTTTTAAAGATGCCTTCTATTTTAATTAAAAATATAAAACAGCTCATCGGTACTCACTCGCTTGATGTCGAACGGCTCAAAGGTACTGAAATGTCTCATTTGCCAAAAGTGGATAATGCATTCTTATTCATTGAAAATCAATGCATTATGCAATTTGGCAGCATGGAAAATTGCCCTAATAGAGCAGATAAAATAGTAGATGCAACGGATAGACTCGTGCTGCCCGCTTGGTGCGATAGCCATACACATTTGGTTTTTGCAGCTACGCGCGAGGAGGAATTTGAGATGCGACTGAGGGGGGCAAGCTATGAAGAAATAGCAGCGAAGGGGGGCGGCATCCTCAATTCAGCAAAGCGGCTGCAAGCAATGGAGGAGAACAAATTGTTTGAAAAAAGCCTTGAGCGGCTTGAAGAAGCGCGAAATATGGGTACGGGTGCGATCGAAATCAAGAGCGGCTATGGCTTGACGGTGGAAAGTGAGTTGAAAATGCTGCGTGTGATTCGCCGTTTAAAGGAGCAATCGAATGTGGAAATCATAGCAACATTTTTAGGTGCTCACGCCGTGCCGATGGCTTATAGAGAAAATAGAAAGATGTATATGTCTTTGATAATCAATGAAATGTTGCCTCAAATTGCTGCTGAAGGGTTGGCGGATTATGTGGATGTGTTTTGTGAAAAAATAGCTTTTTCAGTAGAAGAAACGGAGCGTATTTTAGAAGCAGCTTCAAAATATGGCTTAAAACCAAAGATTCACACCAACCAATTTAATTCGATGGGCGGCATTGAAGCGGCGATAAAATATAATGCTGTTTCGGTGGATCATTTAGAAGTTTTGAATGATGCTGAAATTGACGTTTTAAAAAAATCTAATACTATTGCCACATTATTACCAACCGCGCCATTTTTTTTGAATGATTCACACACGCCGCCTGCTCGGAAGCTGTTGGATGCAGACGTGGCGGTTGCTTTAGCCACTGATTTTAATCCAGGCACATCCCCCTCAGTATGTATGCCTTTTGTGGTGTCGCTGGCATGTATTCGCTTGCGCATGACGCCTGAGGAAGCCATCAATGCCGCTACGCTGAATGGCGCAGCGGCATTGGACTTATCGGATTCGCATGGGAGCATTGCGGTGGGGAAAAAAGCGAAATTGATATTGACGAAGCCTGTCAATTCGTTGGCATATTTGCCCTATTCTTTCAGCTCAAATTGGATTGAGCAAGTGATTATTCCTTAACAAATCTCAAAACGGTCATCTGATTATTGCTGTCTAAAATATGCAATTGATAAATGCCCAAAGGCAACCCCCTCAGTAAAAGCTCATTTTTAGTGCTCAAAACGGGATAGAAAACGCGCCCTGCTAAGTCTGTCAACCACACTCGTCGCATAGGTTGAGGGGTATCAATATTTAAAATTTCTTTTGCAGGATTGGGATAAATTTTAACTGGAATCTCTTCATTTTCAATAGATTGTATTTTAGAAAAACTCACCTTGCGGTCTGAATCTATTATTTTCAATCTAAAATACATCGTTTTTGCAGAGGGCAATAAAGGCGTTTCAAAGGCATATTCAATTGAATTATTAGGCTTCAAGTTGCCTATTTTTTCAAAATTAATACCATCCGATGAGCGTTCTATTTCATATTTCAACACATCCTTCTCATTTGCCATTTGCCATTTCAATTTAACATTATTTTTTAATTTAAATGCTTGAAAATCAATGAGTTCAACAGGTAAAATATAACTCATATTACTTGTTTTGCTTAAAATTGCATTGTCAAAACAAAATTCGCCGATGTTAAAACCGCAGTCAAAATTGAAGGAAATAGGTGCATTTACTGAGGGGGTAAAATTGATGGTGTATTCCTGCCAATCAGTGCCGAGCGTGAAAAGTTGATTGGCATAACTCGTAAAATTGGTAGCATGAATAACGGCGCACCGAATCACTTTACCCGCCGCATCTGCTTTGGCTTTAAAGCGAGCGGTATAAAGCACATTGCCACTGATATTCATATTCTGTTGTGTGATTTGAACATGCCAATCATAAATGCCCAGCGCGGTGGTTTGGATGCAAGCATATTTTGAACCATCGGGCGATGTAGGAGAATTGATGATGTTAAAATTAGCTGCCGCACCATTTTGAGCTGTTTTTCCCCATAGAAAATAATTGTCTTCAAAAGAGGAATTTTTAATAATATTACCCGATACTACTACCGCTTTTTCAAGAAGCGTAGTGCCACACGCTGTATTAATTTCACAAGCAACATTTCCACTTGTATTGCCCCATAAAACACTAATCTGAGCCGTATTTTGACCTGAAATAATAGATGCATCTGCTGGCACAGACCAATTATAAGTGACGCCCGATATTTGCGGAAGCGTATAAATTACCCCCTCAGTATTTGGCTCAATTAAAGCCGCGCCGAGCATTTTAATATCCTCATTGCGCTGATAGGCGCGTACATAATCCACTTCCATCGTTGCAGGGAAAGGCGTTGAAACATCAGGCGCACCGTTTGTATCGCCACCAACCGCTAAATTGAGTAAAATGTGAAAATCGCGATCAAATCGCCATGGGTTTCCATTAAAATTGGCAGAGGTTTTAGTTGAATATAAAACATTGTCAACATACCAACGAATGGTATCAGGCTTCCATTCTACTGAAAAAATATGAAAATCAGTACCAAAATTCCCAACCGACATATTATACTGAGCCGAACTGCTGAAAACGTCATTCGTCGCTGTATTAATCGTATGAATCGTCCCATACACGCGCGACGGGTACAAGCCGAACAGCTCCATAATGTCCAATTCACCGCTTCGGGGGTGCGTGCCATAGTAATTTTCAGTCGGCATCATCCAGAAGGCGGGCCATAAGCCTTGTGCAGCGGGCATTTTTAGACGTGCCTCAAATTTGCCATAAGTCCAATCACCTTTATTAATTGAACGCAAACGGGCGGATGTATAATTTGAGCCACTATAATTTTCAGAACGGGCAATTATTTTGAGAGAACCATTTGCAACCTCAATGTTTTCAGGACGAGCAGTATAATATTCCAGCTCGTTATTGCCCCAGCCGCCTGCGCCTGTTTGAGGCGTCCATTTGTTAGCATCGAGATTAGAGCCGTTGAATTCATCAGCCCATATTAAATTCCAGCATTGAGCGGAACAGTGAGAAGCTGCACAGAGCAGTACCGCCATGTAAAAGATTGTTTTCATGCGTTAATTTGGTTGAAAGAATAAAGTTTTTTCACCTTGTATAAATTGAGAATAGTCAGTAGGCAAAGTAATGGTTATTAAATTATAAGATTCGTTATTTAACATAGAAAGTGTATTTAAAAACAACTTTTGCAATATCCAATCCAAATATTTAGATTATCTCCCAAAGGCATTCCTTTGGGAGATAATAGAGATATTAGAAATTAGACAACCAATGGTTTAAATAAAAGATTCAATTTTTTTTTAAATTAAATGTCCTAAAATTTTTTGAAAGTTAAAAAAATGTTAAATTTGCATTAGGATTTTGTTAAAAACAGGCTAAAATCCTCACTATCCTAAAATTAGTATGAAAAAACGGTAATAATTTTCAAAAACGGTTCTGTTTCGACAGAATCGTTTTTATTTTGCGCCTACTACCGATATTTTGCACCTCTGGTGCATTTTTACTGAGGGGTAGTTTTAGTGAAAAGGTAAAAGTGAAAAGTGAAAAATATGCAAATGCGCTATCAATTTTCATTTTTCAACTTTTCACTTTTCACTTTTCACTTTTACCTTTTCACTTTCCGTTTTTCACTTTTCACTAAAAAAAATATGTATCCAGACTTATCATATATCCTACATGACCTCTTCGGAACTGCTTTCGACAATTGGACTGCCACTGTCAAAACTTTCGGACTCTTCCTCGCTTTGGCATTTTTAACGGCTGCTTACTTGCTTTATCTCGAGCTTAAACGCAAGGCGGAGCAAGGGCTTTTCGTCTCGCACCCTGTAAAAGATGAAAAAGGAGCTATCAAGCAAGCATACCCGCACGACCGCGTAGGCGATACCACGATGGTAGCCGCTATCAGCGGATTGCTCGGCGCAAAGATTTTCGCTATTTTGGAAAGTGCTGAAAATGTGGCAGCTTTCATGAAAGACCCAATTCATACCTTTTTCAGCGGCAGCGGCATCGCTATGTATGGCGGTTTGATAGGTGGCTTCATCGGCGTTTATTGGTTCGTGAAAAATAAATTGAAAATGAATCCAATCCACATGATGGATGCCGTGGCACCAGGTCTTATCATGGCATATGCGGTGGGTCGTATCGGCTGCCAGCTCTCGGGCGATGGCGATTGGGGTATCATTGCAAGCGCGCAACCAGCTTGGTGGTTTCTGCCCGATTGGATGTGGGCGTTCGACTATCCGCGCAATGTGGTCAACTCGCAAGGGCATACGCATGAGGTCATCGCGGGCTTAACGGCTCAATACAATACGCACTTGACCCCCTCAGTATATCCGACCCCTTTTTATGAAACCATCATGGCTTCGCTGATTGGTGCATTTCTTTGGATTATTCGTAAAAAAATCACTATTCCTGGCATATTGTTCATGATTTACTTGGTTTTGAATGGTCTTGAACGCTTTTTTATAGAAAAAATACGAGTCAATGATAAACTCCATGCTTTCGGTTTGACCTTTACGCAGGCTGAATTAATAGCCGTTTTATTAGTTATTATTGGTGCTGTGGTTGGTTTTATTTTATATCAAAAAGATAAAAACAGGATTAAATCGTAGAGGAATTTACTATTTTCTACAAATATTGTGACACTCCGTGTCAGTAGGAAGTGCTTCAAAGAACGACTATTATAAATATTTTGACTCTCCGAGTCATAATTGAAGCGTTAAAAATGACTCGGAGAGTCAAAATATTTATAATAATCAAGGTTTCGACTACTTCGCATTGACACGGAGTGTTAAATATTTATTAAATTAAATATTTAACACATAAAATTACCTCTTCAACCATGATTACAGAACTTCGCAAAGCCTACAATGCCGCCTTTACCAATGAAAAGTATGAGGCATTTCTGAATCATCTTTATGGTTTATATGACCATAAGCCCAATTTCCGTATCAGCGAAACGCCCGTTTTTATCCCCGATGATTTTCGAGATAAACTCGTGCAGGCGTGTGAAGATATAACGGATGTCATCAGCCGACCCGATTTTAAGGACATGACTGAGGGGGCAATCATGCCCGCGCATCGAGTGCCGAATGAAGATGCACATTGCACTTTCCTCGTGGTGGATTTTGGGATTTGTGAAGAGGGCGGTCAATTAGTGCCTAAATTGATTGAGCTTCAAGGCTTTCCATCGCTTTATTTTTTTCAACAGGATTTGGCGGATACCTATAAAGCGCATTTTGAACTGCCCGAAAGTATGACGCCGCTATTTGCAGGCTTAAATACTGAGGGGTACTATGATTTGCTCCGAGACATAATGGTAGGCGATTCACAACCTGAAAATGTGGTCTTGTTGGAAGTAGAGCCTGAAAAGCAAAATACCCAAGTTGATTTTTGGGGAACAGCTAAACGATTGGAAATCAAAATTTTATGCTTGACGAAAGTTATTAAAGTAGGGAGACAATTATTTTATGAAAATGAAAAAGGCGAACACATTCGCATTGAAAAAATATACAACAGAGTCATATTTGATGAACTTGAACGCCGCCCCGATTTGACCTTCGGCTTCAATTTTACCGACGACCTCGATGTGGAATGGATAGGGCATCCAAATTGGTTTTTCCGTATCTCTAAATATACGATGCCATTTTTCAAGAGTGCTTTTGTTCCTAAAACTTATTTTTTGAATGAAATAAATGTGTCAACATTAGATTTAACACAGTTTGTTTTAAAACCGTTGTTCTCTTTTTCAGGGCAAGGTGTCAAAATCAACGTCACTCAAACAGATATTGATGAAGTAGTAGATAAAACCAATTGGATATTGCAGGAAAAAGTGCATTATGCCCCTATCCTTGAAACACCCAGCGGACCGACAAAAATTGAAATCAGGATGCTGATGGTTTGGAAAAAAGAATGGGCGCGACCGCTGTTGGTGAATAATTTGATACGGTTGAGCAAGGGCGAAATGATAGGCGTGCGCTACAATAAAGATAAAGATTGGGTGGGTGCAAGCGTCGGATTATTCAATCCAATTCAGATTTAACAACTTAATCTTCATTTTTTTTGAAAATTAATTTTGTTAACCGTTAAAAAATTGTACATTTGCGCTCCAATTTTAAAAAAATTAGTTTAAAAGATAAATTTAAGATACAATGGCTCATCATCTTTCATCAAAGAAAAGAATCCGTCAAGAGGCTACGCGCCGTTTGAGAAACCGTTTTTACAAAAAAACGGCTCGTTCAGCTGTAAAAGCTCTTCGTTCATTGACTGTAAAAGCAGAAGCGGAAACGTTTTTGCCTAAAGTAATCAGCATGATCGACAGATTGGCTAAAAAGAACAATATCCATAAAAATAAAGCAGCTAACTTGAAAAGCGGTTTGACAACACACGTGGCTCACCTCGCTTAATAATTGAAAATAGAGAATTGATAATTGAAAATAAGTCATTACAATTTTCAATTCTACATTTTCAATTTTCAATTATATAATATCCGTCCTGTGGCTATATGTTGCAGGACGGATTTTGTCGTTTATGATATTGGAACGGTTTTAGCCCATTAGGATTGAGCTTAATTTAAGCCGCTATTACAACAAAATCTCACTTTCCCATGAATTATTTTTCAATGTTTAAGATACTGATTTTCAGTGTTTTATCTAATACTCTCCTTGCGCAAGCGGATTTCAAGGCGATGCCTAAAATTCCTTTGAAAACAACTTGGAAAAAAGGTGAATCCTACCAATACGAACTCAAAAAAGGCAAAACCAATTACATCGATACCATTGAGGAAAGCCATTCCGAAACCCGTCAGTTGGTCACCTTGACCGTGCTTGAATCTTCCGTAAAAGGTTATGTCATTGAAGCAGAATATAATTCGGCAGCCTATTTTTTACCTGATGATGTAAAGAAAATAAACGGCATCAATCAAATCGTTGAAAAATATAGTCGGACGAAGGTGCGCTATGCCATTAATCCATTTGGTGAATTTCTCGGCATTTTAAATGGCAAAGACATTCAAAAAATGCTCGTCGATTTGTTCGAAGCAGTGGAATCTTCAAAGGCAATGTCTCAAGCGGAATCAACTGTTTTGACCAATATGCGCTGCCAAATGGCTTCGGAAGTGTATGTTACTGAGGGGTTGTTTCAAGAATTGCGCTTATTGCATCAATTTTATGGCAACGATTATCCGCACGATACACAGCAGGAATACAATACGCAATTGGCGAATATGCTCGTACCAAACGGTGCGCCTATTGCCGCTCATGCCACGTTAAAAGTCAGCATTAAAGACGATAATTATTGTCTGATTGAGCATCATCTCACGCCCGATGCTTCAACAATGAAAAAATTGACCTTCGATTATTTGAATAAAATGAGTGGCGGCACTTGGCAAGCAGAAAATACTGAGGGGTTAGCGATGACTGTCAACGATGACGGCTTATTTGCCTATCACTTACGCTCTGGTTGGTTGATTGAAATGCTGAAAAAGCGGACAACTATTTTGGATACTGAAAAAACCGTCGAATATGTCAGCATGAAATTACTTGAAAAAGGATCTTTTTAATTGAAAATTGAAAATTTTGCGATTTAATTTCGACAATAATTTTCAACTTTCAATTCTCCATTTTCAATTATTAAGCGACAACTGCTTCTGCATAAAGTGGAAAATTCTCCATAAAAGCATTCACTTCGCCTTGAATACGGCTCGTTACTGAGGGGTTTTCAATATCTTGAATAATCTCATCAATCCAATTCACCACCTGCACACAATCCGCTTCGTTGAATCCGCGCGTCGTAATGGCAGGCGTACCTACGCGAATGCCTGACGTAATCATCGGCGATTGCGTATCGAATGGCACAGCATTTTTATTGAGTGTGATGTCAGCCAATTCAAGAGTTTGCTGTACTTGCTTACCCGTCACGTTTTTATTGCGTAAATCAATGAGCATCAAGTGGTTATCCGTTCCGCCGCTAATAATATTATAGCCTTTTGCTA
Source organism: Saprospiraceae bacterium (assembly GCA_043744275.1). Lineage (GTDB taxonomy): Bacteria > Bacteroidota > Bacteroidia > Chitinophagales > Saprospiraceae > JAAFJT01. The sequence goes on along the minus strand of JAYTUY010000242.1, from coordinate 14,560 downwards.
CAAAAGCATTCGCCATAGCATGAGCATTTTTGATAACTTGCTGACCATATGCCTTAAATTCAGGTTGCAAACACTCATGAAAAGCAATCGCTTTGGCTGCAATCACATGCTCAAGTGGTCCACCCTGCATACCAGGGAATACGCCCGAATCCAAGATAGTGGACATTTTTATCATCGTGCCTTTCGCCGTCGTGCGTCCGAAAGGATTTTCAAAATTTTTACCCATCATAATAATGCCACCGCGCGGACCCCTCAGTGTTTTATGAGTTGTAGAGGTCACGATATGGCAATGTTCCATCGGATTATTCAACAAACCTGCGGCAATTAAGCCCGCTGGATGCGCTATATCCGCTAAAAGCAATGCGCCTACTTTATCCGCTATTGCGCGGAAACGGGCATAATCCCAATCGCGAGCGTAGGCAGATGCACCACAAACAATGAGTTTTGGTTGCTCTTTTATAGCCGCTGCCTCCACTTTGTCCATATCAATCAACCCTGTTGCTTCTTCTACATTATAAAAAACCGCCCGAAAATGCTTACCCGAAAAATTGACTGGAGAACCATGCGATAAGTGACCACCGTGCGCCAAATTGAAGCCCAAAACCGTATCACCTGGTTTCAAACACGCTAAAAATACTGCTGCATTCGCCTGTGCACCTGAGTGCGGTTGCACATTGGCATATTCCGCCTTGAAAAGTTCTTTCAAACGGTCAATAGCCAATTGTTCGATTTCGTCCACCACATCACAACCGCCATAATAGCGTTTGCCAGGGTAGCCTTCTGCATATTTATTGGTGAGGCAACTGCCCATCGCATCGATGACGGCTTGGCTTGTAAAGTTTTCAGAAGCAATTAACTCGATGCCTTTGCGTTGGCGATCAAGTTCTTTTTGGATGAGCTGAGGGATAAGGGTATCTTTTTTCATTGCAAAATAATGCTTTTATTGAATTGTAATTAATTGATTATCAATAGAATAAACAAATTAGTTATTATTTTTATAAAAAACAATTTGTTTTAATTTAAAATTATAGACTTAATTTTCGTAAGTCACTTTATAAATCGCCGCAAAGTTACAAATTAATAGAGAATTTAAAGGTCAACATTTCATTGTTTTAATCTGCAACATTTTTTTAATTTTGTGCCACCAAATTTTATAATTATTCTAACCATAATAAAACTAAATTTTAAATGACAAAACAAGTATATGAAAGCACCCTCAAAGACTGGATTGAGGATGAAAAAGCCGCCATTGAACTCATCGGCGTGCTGGGAAAACTCTGGTTCGATAAGTCCGTCGAACTGATTATTTTCCGTAATCAGATGGTTGACCGTAGCGCATCTGAACTTTTGAAACTCCATCACTATGCCCGCGAAGTCGTCAAGCACCCCCTCAGTATTCACGACACTTTGGGACTGGCTAAAGCTCTACTTCGTCTTCAATTAGCCCCTTCTCGTATCGACATTGGCAGGCTCGGCGTTCAATGGCTGGATGAAAAAGTAGATTTTGCAGATGAATTGGATTTTACTTCCAAAAAACTCAAAGGCTTTATCGGCAAAGACAAAATTAAACTCGAACCCAAGGATGTTGTGCTTTACGGCTTCGGTCGTATCGGGCGCATTGCCGCACGGGAATTGATTACTCAAGCAGGAAAAGGCGAACAATTGCGCCTTAGAGCTATTGTTACAAGGGATAAAAGCCTTGAAGACATTGAAAAACGCGCCGATTTATTGCGCTCGGACTCTATTCATGGCAATTTTCCAGGCACTGTTGTGGCTGACACCGAGAACCGCTGCTTATGGGTCAACGGGCATAAAATCCACATGATCAATGCCAATAATCCTGAAGATATTGACTACACAAGCTACGGCATTGAAGATGCTTTGCTGATTGATAACACTGGCGTTTGGCGCGACCGCAGCAATTTGAGCCGCCATTTATTGTCAAAAGGAATTTCAAAAATATTGTTAACTGCGCCAGCCAAAGGCGATATTCCCAATATCGTGCATGGCGTGAACAATGAGAGTTTTGATTTTGATTCTGAAAAAATATGGTCGGCGGCAAGCTGCACCACCAATGCGATTGTGCCCGTGATTTCAGTGATTCAAGACGCTCTCGGCATTGAAAAAGGGCATATCGAAACGGTGCATTCTTTTACGAATGACCAAAATCTGTTGGATAATTACCATAAAAAATTCCGTCGCGGGCGAGCTGCATCGCTGAATATGGTTATTACTGAAACAGGCGCAGAGAGTGCTATAACAAAAGTGCTCCCTGATTTGAGTGGTAAATTTACGGGCAATGCTATTCGTGTACCCACGCCCAATGTGTCATTAGCCGTTTTGAATTTGCAACTCAATGCTAAAACGAGCAAAGCCGCCGTGAATGAAATCATGCGCCAAGCTGCTTTGCATGGGCATTTGGTAGAGCAAATCCAATATTCTTTTTCCAACGAATTGGTCTCCAGCGATTTGGTCGGCAACCCGACGGCTGCCATATTTGACTCCCCTGCGACCATCGTTTCAAAAGATGGCAAAAGCGTTGTCCTCTATGTTTGGTACGACAATGAATATGGCTACACAAGGCAAGTCGTTCGATTAGCCAAGCAAATTGCAGGGGTGATTCGCTTGCGTTATTATTGATATTTTTAGGAAAAAATTAAAAAGCCGAGTGATTAAAATCATTCGGCTTTTTTTATAAAATATTGACTGTCAATAATTTATAATTAGTTCAAAATCACCATTTTAGTTATTTTTACTGAGAGGGTACGCCGACATCCGAAATCCCACATCCGAAATCCGAAATACATTGGTTTACTGTACCACCTGATTCACCCTCTGCAAATCCGCTTGCGCCTCCGTCGTTTTATTCATTTTGACGAACACTTCTGAGCGAAATTGATAAGCCAATTTATCGCCTGATTGTATCGTCAAAGCCTTAGTCAAATCCTCCAAAGCGGCATCATTTTGACCCAATTTGTATTTATTATAACCCCGATTGCGCCAAGCATCCGAATTGGTCGGCTGCAAATTGATGACAATATTATAGTCCTCAACCGCCTCTTTATATTTTCCGAACTGGTATTGCACATTCGCCCTACCCGCATAAGCAGGCGCATATTGCTTATTCAAACTGATGGCTTTTTCATAATCCGCTTTTGCTGGTTCATATTGTTTCATATCAATATGGCTATTGGCGCGATTGAAATAAAACAAAGGCTCTTGACCATTTAAGTCAATCGCTTTCGTAAAATCCTCGATGGCTTCTTGCGGTTTGCCCATTTTACGCTTCAAAATGCCTCGATTATTCAAGGGCGCAGGGTCAAGTCCGAGTATTTGAGTGGCTTTAGAATAATCCGCCAAGGCCTCTTCATATTTATTTTGAGACTCATACAAAGCCGCTCGACCATTGAGTGCAGGCACCGTATTAGGGTCAATTTCAAGCGATTTGTTGTAATCTTTCAAGGCTTCCTCCGTTTGTTTCGTTTTAAACCGAGCCCAACCACGCAAGGCATACGCATCAGCCGCGCGGTCATTTTTTTCCAAAGCAGCCGTCAATAAAATGCTCGCATCCTCATATTTTTTGAGGTTGCTATCGCCTGCTCGCGCTTGCGTTTCGGCTTGGGTCAATAAATCTTTGGCTTTTTTGATGTCTTCACGTGCCTGAAAGCGTTGAGTGTCATCATTTTGCGTACAACTTCCGATGATTGAAAGGATAGATAAGAGGACAATTATTTTTTTCATTATTAAAAACGCTTTTTTCAAATTAATTAAAATCTAACAAATTATAAATTTTAATATGGCAAAAAGCGTTCCGATTGCACCTTTACGTGTATGAAACCACGAATTTTACGAATTGACGAATTTTACGAATCAAGCCATTATTTGCATTGTTTTTATAATTTTAATATCCAAATCAACGTTTTTTCTAAAAAAACAAAATGAAAATCTTGCTTTCAACGATTGCTTTTATATGCCTCTCTCCCTTTCATGCCTTTGAAAAAGAAATCCAAGAATCCGTCAATTTTTTAAGAAAAGAAAAAGCGACTATTTTAGAAATAAAAAAAGCGTCTGTTGCGCCCTTGCAAGGCAGCGAAGCCAATAAGGCAAGTGAAGCCTTAGCCATCGTTTTTCCTGAGCTTATTCGCTGGTCGGCTTTCAAAGATTTTTTTGAAACCAAAGCTTTAGAGCTGATGTATATATCAGGCGGCAAATCGGCAGCAGATTTCAGCATCGGCTATTTTCAGATGAAGCCCAGTTTTATAGAAAATCTTGAAAATTATATCGCCGAACACCCCTCAGTACAGCGCCTCAATTTCATCATTTCCTCTGATAAAAATGCTGAACAACGCCGTGCTGAGCGCGTTCAACGCCTTCAACAACTCAGTTGGCAGCTTCGATATGCCCATATTTATTGGGCAATTGCCAATGATTTGTTTAAAAATAAAAAATTTGAAAATGCTCAAGCGCGTATCCGATTCTTCGCCGCCGCTTACAATTATGGCTTTTTACGACCGCCTTTGGAGATTGAGCAATGGCAATCTAAAATCGCTTTTCCGTATGGTGTGAAATATAAAGGGGCGCAGGTTGTATATGCGGATTTGTCGGTTGAGTTTTTTGAAAAATATGCTAAAGAGTTTTGAAATAAAATAAAAGCCGAAGGACAAATTCAATGTCCTTCGGCTTTTATTTTATTTTGTAAGCTATTGATTATCAATAATTTATAAAAAATTACAAAGTTTGAATGGATTTCAAAGTCATTCTAATATTCCAATCTATTGCCATCACAAGAGGGAAATTATAGTCATTCAAAACAAGCACAATTTTCGGTTTGCCTGTCCCTTCCTTAGCACCTAAGACGACAGCAGCATTCTTTTTAACGCCATTGTGGAAGTAACTATAATCGCGCAACATCACTTTTTTAAAGGAAGTAGCCACTGCATCGCTATTGGTTTTGACGTTCGTTTCGCCCGCATTTATCAGCTCATTAAAAGCTTTTTTGGGAAAAAAGAGGGCAGTTTGATTCGACCATTGCACTTTAGTACCGTTTTTAAGGTCGCCCACAAGCGTAGGCGCATTATCGAGTGCTGCGCGGCTCATCGTGACCGTTCCTTTTTTACCATTGCTGGCTGCCCAATCAAAGGTAACGCCTTCGCTATTCATGGTTTTGACCGTGAAAACGAGGTCGTAAACAATGTGTTTTTTGTCAGTAGAAGCGTTGACTTCGTAAGTGAGTTTTGAGCCAGCGGCAATGCCCAACGAATTTTGAGCAGTCAAAACTAAAGATGCCGTTAGGAAAAGAGCTGTAAAAATGCTTTTAATCATGTTCAGGAATTTGAAATAATTTAAACGGTTTGTTATAGTGGAAATAGCGCAGGGGCGATGAAATAAAAAATTTCATGCTCCAAAACTATACTTAAAATTTGTATTTGTAAATAAAAATTCTGTCATTTTACCTGTTTTGGGCATTAATTAAAATAAAATACCGCCAAATGGGTACATCACATTTGGCGGTATTTTCAATTATTTTAAAAAAAATTATTTCAATCTTTTATCAAAATAGGGTTTCAACACTTTTTTATCCAAAATTACAAAAAACAAAATGATATTAAAAATTAAGAAACCATACGCCCAAATCGGGTTGGAAAGGATTGAAGTGACCCCCTCAGTATTGACCGTCAAAGCGGGCGTTGTAGGAGCAGTTGTTGTTGAAAAAATCAGCCACATAACGATTGCAGACAATACACCCATAAACAACATAAAAATCAAAGGCGTTCTATCTGCTCGAGGCGTTGCTTTTTTGAGCAACAACACATTATCCAACACATTTTCAGTGAAGCGCATCGATGGCATTTCAAGGTCGAGTTTCAAAAGTTGTTCATCCATGAACGCATATTTTTGAAACTCTGTTTTATATTCAGGGCTTTCGAGCATGAGTTTTTCATGCTGCTGCATGATTTCAAGCGTTGCTAAGCCGTCAATCACTTCCCATATTTGCTCTTCTGATAATTGATTCATCATCTTAATTTTTTAAATTATAGCAGGCTATTAACTTCTCCTTTGAGCATATCTTGCATCACATCCGCTAATCTTTTACGGGCGCGATGAAGTTTTACTTTCACTGTATTGGCTTCGATGCCAACAATTTCAGCTATTTCATCCAAAGATTGTTCCTTTAAATAGAAAAGGGTAATCATTGTAACATCATCTGGCTGCAATTGTTTCAAAGCCTGTTGAATGTAAAACTGCTGTTCTTTCCTTTTCATATTGTCGGTCGAGTCACCCCCCCTCAGTATAGAGACCTCCGAATAGGCATTATCAAGGTCTTCGGTCTTCATTTTTTTCTTCTGCTGAATCGTCAATGCCGCATTCATAATAATTCGATAAAACCAGGTGGTGAATTTCGCCTCCCGATTGAAGTTCGGTAAGGCTTTAAACGCCCGAACAAAGGCATCCTGCCCTGCTTCTTCGGCATCTTCGCGGCTACCGAGTATGCGATAGGCAATGGTAAAGGCATAATCTTTATGCCGATTGACCAGTTCGCGATAAGCGGGCGTCTCCCCCCTCAGTATGCGCTCGATGAGCAGTATGTCTTTGTCCTCCGTTGTCTTCACGGTTTATATGATAGGTATTTTTTTAAAAAGGTTACAGGCTATTTTTTAATGATGAATGATAAATGATTAATAATAGGACATTGCGTCCAATATCTATAATAGTAATTAATAGGTGTTACTGATTGAAAATCAATGTTTTATAAATTGTCAAATTTTTTTTTGAATCAACCCGTAACCTATTGCGCATACCCTCTATCATATGAGCATACGAAATTCGTTAAAATTTTTTAAGAAATAAAATTTATTAACAGTAAAAAATATAGACAATATGACACCGCAGCAATTAGCATTAATGGTTCCCATAATCGGCTCAATCGGTTTATTCACGATGATTATTTTTATTCGCCGCTTCGAAAATATAGAGCGCATGGCGATGATAGAGCGCGGACTCAATCCCAAAGACTCTAAAAGAATGTGGGGCAAACGCGACCCATATCGCCCCTTGCGCTTCGGATTTACAGCCGTCGGCATTGGAGCGGGTTTGTTCCTTGGTAATTTATGTTTTAATGATGAAGGCGTTATAGCTGGAGTGATTGTACTTTGCGGAGGCGTTGGTTTGTTAAGTGGTTATCTTTTGCAGATGGGCTTACAAAGCAAAGCCGATAGGGATGACAAAGATAAAACTGAGACAGACGAATATCTTTAATGATTAAAACCAAATGAAAATCAAAAGCCGTTTGATACCCCTCAGTATCAAACGGCTTTTTCAATAAAAAAAAGTGCATCAAGCCTTAACTTGATGCACGAAATTCTTAAATACTCATAATTAAACTAACGGTAAATTATTTCATTTGGATTTCTGTGATTTATACATTACTACAAAGTTACAAATTATTTGTAAATAATAAAAATTATTTTAGATGAATCTAAATTTTAATTTTTTGTTAAAAAACAAATTTTATTCGGCGCAATCTTGTAAAAGATAGAGAAGGAACGTATATTTGTGGCATTATGAATCATACGGTAACGACATATTATCTCATCTCTTCTATCGAGCGTCAAATTCGACCGCTACGACCAAGTCGTATTCCGCCACGCGTGAGCGTGAAATAACCCAATCCATCCGGCGCAAAGAGTTCAAGGAACTCAGCCGTACAAGTATCAAATACCATTTCCCTAACCGTTTATTTTATCATTGGTTTTAGAGCCATCGGTCATTACTGCACGTTATTTGCATCTTGCTTATAATTGTTCGGAAGATTTGAAAGGCTCTAACTCAACAGCAATTCGCATCTACGATATTTTATGTTTTTTAAATGTATAAAGTTTTCATTATCAAACATTTAAATTGTTTTTAAAAGAAAAATGGACATTCAGCAGAATATTTCGATTAAAGATTTTACCATCGTTGTAGCCAACGAATCTCATGCACCTTATGCTCAACAAATTTGCGATTTGATTGAAGAATCAGCTCGTGTACGTGGCACAGGCATAGCCAAGCGGGATCCTGAATATATCAAAAAGAAATTAGTGTCAGGTCATTCAGCAGTGGCTTTGGATGGCGACAAACTCGTGGGTTTTTGCTATGTCGAAACTTGGGGACATGGCAATTATGTTTCTAACTCAGGCTTAATCGTTGATCCTGAATATCGCAAACACGGATTGGCTCGGGCAATTAAAAAAGAAGCTTTTGATTTGGCGCGCAATCTTTATCCTGATGCTAAAGTTTTCGGTATCACAACGAGCGGTCCGGTGATGAAAATTAATACCGAACTCGGCTACATGCCCGTCCCTTTCAGTGAGTTGACGCAAGACGATACGTTTTGGAAAGGCTGTAGCAGTTGCCCAAATTACGCTATTTTACAAGCGAAAGAGCGTAAAATGTGCTTATGTACGGGTATGCTCGCACCATCGAAAAATGAGGAATTGCGTATGAAAATTGACCTCAGCCATCAGATTATCAATAATAAAAAGACAGAACCCAAACCCGTTATCCCGATTGCAACAAAACCTGTTGAAGACTACAAAGAGTTCAAAACAGTGCGTTTTGCTACGGATTTCTTCTAATATTGTAGCGCGGAACTCCAGTTCCGCCTTGCACCAAAAGCGGAATATGAGTTCCGCATAACAAATCGGAACTGGAGTTCTGCACTATAATTATGAAAAACTTGACAGACGAATTAACTGCTATCATCGAAAAATCGACGCAGGAATGGACAGCCGCCTCAAAATCGGGCTGGTACAACAAACCGAAAGCGGATAAATGGTCGAAAGCAGAAATTGTTGGGCATTTGATAGATTCGGCGATGAATAATATTCAGCGATTTATCCGAGCGCAACATGAAGCCGCGCCAAAGGTGTTTTACGCTCAAAATGATTGGGTGAATTTGAACCACTACCAAACGGTTGAAAAAGAAGAATTGATACAGCTTTGGGCATTATTGAATCGTCAAATTTGTCGCATTCTCAAGCATATTTCTGCAGAAAACCTTGAATCGCCTTGTTATTTCAAAGTAGAAGGTGTTGTGCAAACTGTACCTTTGCGATATGTAATTGAGGATTATGTGGCGCATTTAAAGCATCATTTGGGGCAAATTACTGAGGGGTAGAGGTTTTAAATTTAAAACGAATTAAAATGAAAATAGAAAATCAAGAACAATTACAAATGGCTTTTCAAGAGTTAGACAAACTCATAGCAGAAGGGTTTGAAGGAAATGCTGAAAAAGAGCAAGCGTTTTTGACTATTGCAAAAGCAATTGAATATTATGAAGATAAGGTTTTGAAATTAATGTCAAATTCTTTATAAATATTATAAAGCATACCCCTCAGTATTTTCTATAAACTTCTCATTATCAACAAGTTATAAACTATGAAAACTTTAAAATCACTGATAATTATTGTATTGAGTTTATTATTTCAATTTCAATTGATAGGTCAGAAAAGAGACAGTTCAATATACAGAGGATTAGATAATAATGGTGATTCAATCACAGTAGTGGAAGTTATACCTCAATTTCCTGGAGGGCAACAAGAGTTATTTAAATATATAGGAAATAACCTTCATTATCCTATTAATGCTGAGAAACAAGGAGCAAGAGGGGTTGTATATGTTGGGTTTATGATAGATAAAGATGGAAGTGTTAAAGATGTGAAACTATTGAAAATTGATAAATATCGTTTTAGTAGTAGAAAGGAGAAAAAGAAAGAAGAGAAAATTCCTGAATCTGTTTATCAAGAACTAATAGATGAGTGTTTGAGAGTAGTTAAGTCGATGCCTAATTGGTTACCCGCAACTCAGCAAGGAAAGCCAGTGAGAGTTACTTATACATTACCAATTAAATGTAATTTTTTTTGATTACCAATAAATTATCAACATAAAAATATGTCAAAGAAAGTCGTACTCGCCTACTCAGGCGGTTTAGATACATCCTTTTGTATCAAATATTTAACAGCCGATATGGGCTACGAAATACACGCCGTGACGGTGGACACAGGCGGTTTTTCTCCCGAAGAATTGGTTGGCATGGAAGAACGCGCTTATGCTTTGGGTGCCAAGACCTTTCAAGTGATGGATGCCGTTCGCGATTATTACGATGAATGCATCAAATTTCTCATTTTTGGAAATGTTTTACGCAATAATACATACCCATTGTCGGTGTCGGCAGAGCGGATGTTTCAGGCATTGGCAGTGATTCGTTTTGCTCAAAATATAGAAGCGTCTGCCATCGCACATGGCTCTACGGGTGCGGGCAACGACCAAGTGCGTTTCGATTTGGTTTTCAATGTCTTGGGCGATAATTTAGAAGTCATCACGCCCATTCGGGATTTGAAACTCTCCCGCCAAGCGGAGATTGAATATCTTGAAAAACATGGCGTAGAATGGAGTTGGGAAAAAGCGCAATATTCCATCAACAAAGGCTTATGGGGTACATCAGTCGGAGGAAAAGAGACTTTGACGAGCCGCCAAGCATTGCCTGATTCAGCATATCCAACGCAGCTCGACCCGCAAGCGACCCCCTCAGTATTGGAGCTGAAATTTGTCAAAGGAGAGCTGTTTGGAATTGATAATCAAGACTTTACTCATCCTGCTGAAGCGATTAAGCAATTGGAAATATTGGCAAAACCATATGCCATCGGGCGCGACACCCACGTAGGCGATACCATCATCGGCATCAAAGGACGCGTTGGATTTGAAGCAGCAGCAGCATTAATTACCATCAAAGCACATCATTTGCTTGAAAAACATGTCCTCTCCAAATGGCAAGCCTACTGGAAAGAACAATTGGCGAATTGGTACGGCATGTTGCTCCACGAAGGGCAATTCCTCGACCCCGTCATGCGGAACATCGAAACCTTTATGACTGATACTCAATCGAACGTGACGGGCAGCGTATTTGTCAAGCTGTTACCTTATCGTTTTGAACTCGAAGGCATCGAATCTGAATTCGATTTGATGAACAGCGGCTTCGGTACTTACGGCGAAATGAATAATGCGTGGACAGGTGAAGACGTGCGAGGTTTTACAAAAATATTGGGCAACCAATCGAAAATTCATCAGATTGTGAATAAGAGTAGAGGGATTGGGGGTAGAGAGTAGAGGGATTGGGGGCAAAGTGATTTATTTGAAGCAATTTTATAGAATGATATTCAATATTTAACAAAAATTCATACTATGCATAATTTTAGAAAACTGGATATTTGGCAGAAATCTATTGATTTGACAGTTAAAGTCTATGTTTTGACTAAAAAATTTCCACGAGAGGAAATGTTTGGTTTAACATCTCAAATTAAGCGTTGTGCTGTCTCTATTCCTTCAAATATAGCTGAAGGAAGTGGACGGAACACACCAAATGACTTTAATCATTTTTTAGGTATTGCTACAGGTTCGAGCTATGAACTTGAAACACAATTAATTGTGGCTGAAAAATTAGGGTTTGTTTCAGGAGAAGAAGTTGAGCGTTTAATTAATGAGATACATATAAATCAAAAGCAGATTTATAATTTCAAACAATCTTTACAAAATCGTAAGTAGGTTAGGTCACTCTACACTCTACTCAAAATCTCTCTACTCATTCAATGAAAGATAAATTTTCTCAACAAGCTGCCACTTATGCCAAATTTCGCCCTGAATATCCAAGCGAATTGTATGATTTTATTCTACAAAATACGGATAATCGTGATGTGGCGTGGGATTGTGCAACGGGTAACGGACAAGCCGCAAAGGTGTTAGCACAGCATTTTGAGAAAGTATATGCAACGGATATTAGCCAAAAGCAAATTGACAATGCGGCTCAAGCAGATAATATTGAATACGCCATAAGCCCTGCTGAAAAAACGCCTTTTGAGGATAATACTTTTGATTTGATTACAGTAGCACAAGCGGCTCATTGGTTTGATTTAGATAAATTTTATGCAGAGGCGAAAAGAGTAGCAAAGCCCAATGCCACTTTGGCGGTTTGGGGATACGGTACTTTGAGGGCTGATGAAGAAGAAATTGATAAATTATTGCAAAATTTTTATTGGAATGTTGTCGGCAACTATTGGGATTTTGAGCGTGGGCATATTGATAGCGAATATGAAACACTGCCGTTTCCTTATGAAAATGCTGTCAATCGAAAGTTTTCAATGGTCTTCAATTGGCATCTCTTTGAATTGGAAGGTTATCTAAATAGCTGGTCAAGCATTCAAAACTTCATCCATACTGAGGGGTATAATCCAATCCGCAATTTGATGCATGAAATTAAACCTTATTGGGGTGAATTTAATAGGGTGTCGGTACGCTTTCCGATATTTTTGAAAATGGTGAAATTTGCTTAAAAATTAGGCAACAGCTTTTGTTTTTTTGGATATTAAAAGTTCTTTTATTTTTTCAAATTCATCAGAAAATGCTTTCCGATCTATTTCAGTACCATTTTGGACAATTTCATCAACGCCATTTTTGATTATTTCAAGATTATCTGAAATGCCTTTAAAGTAAGCTGTGACAGCAATTTTTCTATCACTAACATTTAGCTCGTTTAAGAAAGCATGCCAAACTGTAGCAAATTTTTCAAGACCATTTTCTTCCGCACCCATATTTTGAGATTGAACAATGAGGGCATCGAGCCGATTTTTAACAGATTTATTCATTGATAATGGTTAGTTTGATTTGGCGGTAAGCGTTCTGTAAAACAAGTAGCTTGTCTTTTTTTTCTCTTTCAGTCATAGTATGGTTTTCGTTTTAAGTTTTCTTAAAACAAATTTAAACCTTTTTTGTAATAAAAACAGTTTGTTTTAAAATATTATTTTTTATAAAATGATAAAAGTAGGTATAGTTGGCGGTGCAGGATATACGGCAGGAGAGCTGTTGAGAATCTTAATCAACCACCCCTCAGTAAAAATTGAGTTTGTACATTCCAACTCCAATGCGGGCAATCTTTTGAGCGATGTTCACTCGGATTTGATTGGTGAAACCATTTTAACTTTTACTGATACATTGGATTTTGAAAGCATTAATGTTCTTTTTCTATGTCTTGGTCATGGCGATGCTAAAAAATTTATAGACGACAATAACTTACCTAAGTCATTGAAAATCATTGACTTATCTCAAGATTACCGTTGGGGAGCGAATGTGGATGCTACTACTGAGGGGTGGATTTATGGTTTAACGGAATTAAACAAATCGCTTATTCAAAAAGCGCAATATGTAGCCAATCCTGGCTGTTTTGCTACGGCAATTCAGTTAGCCATTTTGCCTTTGGCAGCGCAGGGTTTATTGCACGATGATGTGCATGTGCACGCTATCACAGGCTCGACAGGTGCAGGTCAAAAGCCGACTGATACCTCACATTTCAGTTGGCGCAACAATAATATGTCTATTTATGAAGCCTTTAAGCATCGCCATTTGAAGGAAATAACGCAGAGTGTCAAATTTTTACAAGAAGATTTTAAAGCTGAAATTAACTTCCTGCCCGTACGTGGTAATTTTACACGCGGCATTTACGCCAGCGTTTATACCAAAACGAGCCTCTGTGAAGATGATTTGAAAAAACTCTATCAAGAGTTCTATAAAAATGAGCCGTTTACGCACGTAGTGGAGCAAAACCCCAATTTAAAACAAGTTGTTAATTCAAATAAATGCTTAATTCATGTCTCCAAACACGGTGATAAAGCATTGATTATCAGCATGATAGATAATTTGTTGAAAGGGGCGAGCGGTCAAGCGGTGGAGAATATGAATTTGATGTTTGGGCTGGAACAGACTGAGGGGTTACGGTTGAAGTCGGTGGCTTTTTAATTATCGAATACTTTTTTCAACAGGTCATCAAGCTCTTTTTCCGTAATTGTTTCTTGTTCAGATTTGTCAATGATTGTGAGTAAAGTAACTTGTTCATCAATGATTTTAACACAAGTAATGACTCTTGCACCTCCTCGTTTACCAGCACGTTTAGAAGTGATATTGAGTCTGATTTTATAACAATCTTGACCTAAAGATATACCCTGAGTTGGGCTTATCTCTAAAGAATTAATTAGAGCCATTAAATCATCTTCAAGAGAATGATATTTTTTTGAGAGCTTTTTTACTCGGCGTTCAAAGTTTTCTGATAGTACAATTTCAAAAGGCATATTGGGGATTTATACGATGATTTTTTCTTTGTTTTTTTTAAGTTCTAATAAAAAACTTCGAGCATCTTTCAACTTTATTTTTCCCTGACGATGAAGTTCTGATTGATCTAAAGCTGATTTTAGTTCATCAATAAACTCTTGTTGAGCTATTGTCAAAGGTTTTCCATCTACCTTTTGAATTTTGACAAAAGAGAGATTCTGAATTAATTCTATAAAAAAATCAATTTTGTTGTCTGGTATTTCTATTATTAATTCTTTCATTTTAGATAAATTTTCTTGTTACTGAACGATAGATTTTTTTAATGTGAATTTTCGAGTTTTGCATACATTGATAATGGTATCAATAATGTTAAAAATAAGCTCAATAAGTTGTTTGACATTTTGGACAAATTTTCGAATATACT
>JAYTUY010000241.1:0-53917 GCA_043744275.1 Saprospiraceae bacterium | reverse complement strand
ATTCACAGTATTTTCAAAGAACGCTAAGGCGGTTTCAACTTTATGTCCCAAGGGTAGTACATAACTTTATGTCGCACCACAGATTTCGTAAATCTGCTTTCAAAACCGAATAATATTTGGACATTAAAATAGCCCAAACCCTTTTTACACAACTGCGATACAATGAGTTACGAAAATGTTAAACCAACAACGCAAGGCAACTCAAAACCCACACCCGCTTGTTTACGTTTATAAGCATTAACGTACCTTTAACTGATACTTAAATATTTTTTATTAAAATTTGTAAAAACGACTTGTGATTAACTTGCTGCGCTCAACACAACATGCAGCAAGTTTCGAACTTGCTGCATGTTAAGCATGACAAATACACCACCACATACACCCCCACCTCCCGCAGACGATTCGGAAGAAAAGGGTTTGATTACCCCCAAAGAGCGGTCGATTCTTAGGCGGGTGATGGTCTTCCTATTGAGGACGGTGGCTATAGTGTTAGTGCTATTTATGCTCATTGCTTTTTTTGTTCAGATCCCCTCAGTACAAAACTGGATTATTGACAAAACAACTGTTTATCTATCAAAAGAGCTTAAAACAACGGTCAAAATAGACAATTTCAAGCTCGATTTCTTTGATGAACTCTCTATCGGCGGTTTATATATTGCCAATCAAAACCAGCCGACTGACACTTTGCTTTATGTGGATAGGCTTAGAGTGGATATGAGTTGGGGATATTTACTGTTTGCCATTATACAATTAGATGCTGTAAAATTAGAGAAAACCACTTGCTCTCTGCGACGGGATATTGGACAACATGATTTTAATTACCAATTTATCATCGACTATTTCAATCCGCCTCGCGAGGGCCCACGCACCCCTGCAAAGCCAACGGACATCCGCATTGGGCAAGTGCATTTGAGAGATATTTCTTTTGTAATAGATGATAAAATTGAGGGACAGCGAATAGAATCGCACCTCCAAGCTGCGGATATTCATACCAATTTCATGAATTTGCCTAAGCAATTATTGGATATTACTCGCATTAATATTTATGAACCATACTATAAATTAGAGACTTTTCAAAAGAATCCGCTGCCGCTACCACCACCTTTAAAAATAGATAAAACGCAGCCTCCACCAGCACCACCTTTGGAAGCATTTCAAAAGGAAAAAGTAGTAGACAAACCTTTTCAGTTCCTCATTGGTGCTATTTCTATAGAAGGCGGCACTTTTATCGTCGATAATTGGCGCAAAGCTCCTCAGAAACTACTGACGGATGATTTATTGGATTTTGAACACATGGTTGTTTATGACATGAACGTGCATATCCACAATTTTTTTATGTTCAAAAATGAAATGACTGGCGTAGTGGATGGCATCAGTTTGAAAGATAAAAGCGGCTTTGTTTTGAATAAATTAGTCGTTGGAGATGCTAAAATTACACCGACAGAAACCGCGCTTTATGGCTTACAAATAGAAACACCCAACTCACTTTTGGGCGATACACTCCGCTTGATTTACCCAGAAGGATTCAGTGCTTTCAGCGATTTTCCGAACAAAGTCACTTTAGATGCTCGCATACACAGCGGTCATGTCATGCTCGATGACATCATGACGTTTGCTGTGGCTCTTGAAAAAAATCCTTTTTTTGTTCGCAATAGAAAAGAATTGGCAACGCTGGATGTGAAAGCATTTGGCAAAATCAATTCTTTAAAATTACCTAATTTTGATATTGAACTCGGCAAAGGTTTTCATGCTGAAGGGAAGTTTGAATCAAGAGATTTGACTAATAAAAACGAAACTTATATCAACCTCGACCTCAATGCTTTGCGGACGACGATGGGTTCACTGCGCCAATTGATTCCTGATTTTAAACCAACGGAAGAGTTTGATCGCTTAGGCAATTTGAATTTTAAAGGCGAATTTGTAGGCTTTTTCAGCGATTTTACGGCTAATGGGCGTTTGGATAGCGAAATTGGTTCGGCTGTGATGGATATTAAATTAGAGCCTGCCGATGAAAATGCCAATGTTGCTGCCTATAAAGGCAATATTGCTTTAGAAAATTTCAATCTCGGCACATTTACTCAAAGCTCGGACTTAGGAAAAGTGACTGTCAAGGCGTCTATACTGAGGGGTCGTGGTTTTACGAAAAATGATGTCAACATGAATGTTGTCGCTTTGATAGATAATTTTCAATTCAAAAATTATGATTATAAAAACCTGAACGTTACAGGGGATTTGAATAAAAATCTATTCAACGGTAAGTTGGAAAGTAAAGACCCGAACGCTGATTTATCATTTGATGGAACAGTGGATTTCGCCTCTGCTACACCTATTTTCAAGTTTAAATCCAATATTGTTAAGATTGATTTAAAGACTTTGAATCTTTCAAAAGAAGATATTGCGCTCTCGGGCAAGCTGAATCTTGACCTTGTGGGCGGCAAATTGAATGACATAACGGGCGTAGTAGATGCCAAGGATATTACCATTATTAAAAATAAAACTGAACAGCATCATATTGATTCACTCTCCGTCATTTCTACAAAAGATGCTGATGGAATGAAGCATTTTGATGTCAATTCTGAAATATTGACTGCCCATATTGACGGTGTATTTAATATTGAAAAAATACCCGAAGCTTTTATCAATCATTTTTATAGAAACCATCCGCGTTTGGCAGCGGATTTGGGTTTAAAGCCTAATCTCTCTATCCTATTGAATCCCCTTGCAAATTATGAGCAGGTTTTTAATTATAAAATCAACATTTTAAATTCAAAATCAATTACCAAACTGTTTGATCAAAAACTTGATACGCTGCACAATATTGCCATTGAAGGCAACTTAAACGATAAAGCAAACTCATTGGATTGGAGTATTTCTACAGACGAAACGCATCATTATGGTGACATTAAAATAGTGGAGTTTGGCTCTATTGGTCGCTCGATCGGAACAGATATTGATTGGGATTTGAAGACTTACAACGTTGTTATCGGTGGAAAACAGGATTTTAAAGACCTCACCTTTCAGAATCATGTTACGGGCGATACCGTCGAATTGGGCTTTACATCTCATAGTTTTTCTCAAGCCTTGCGCATGGATACGGTGGAGTTGAACGTGCTATTGATGCGTCAAGACACTTTTTTGAAAGTGAGTTTTGGAGCCAATCAATTATCCAGATTGAAAATATTTGGTGATTATTGGGATGTTGATAAAAATAATTTTATTCTCCTCGGCAACAATAATACTCTCAATATTCAAGGGTTTGACCTGCGAAATGGTGATAGGCAAATCACTTTTGAATCCTGTAATACTCAGGGGCTGAGTGCTACGTTGAATAATTTTGAAATCGGATTTATCAATTCTTTTGTCAATGATAAACGGTTTACTTTTAGCGGTAAATATCTCATTAATGTAGAGGTAGACAATATATTTAAGCAGACGGATTTTCGAATTCATGCCTCAATGGATACCTTCAATGTAAAAGGAATTAACAGAGGAGCGTTGCGGATAGCCGCTATGACAAAAGACCTCAAAAGCCCTATTTATGCCGATGTTTTGCTTATAAAAGATGCCGAAAAGATGAGTATAAAAGGCAATTACTACCCTACTGCTGTCAAAGGTTTCGAGGCTAATTCCCTTGATGTTAATTTGGATTTGCAGAACTTTCCTTTCAATACTTTGCAATTATTGATTGAAAATGGCGCATCGGATTTTGTAGGCAGTGTGAATGGCGGTTTAAAAGTAAAAGGACCTCTTAAAAAATTGGATTATGATGGTTCATTGAAGTTAAAAGATGTTGCGGTCACGGTGGATTATATCAAATCCCGTCTGTTTGTAAAAGATGAAACGGTCAAAATTACGAACACCATGATAGATGCATCGGGTAGTTCTATTTATGATGCTTTGGGTCATCGCGCTCGTGTGAATGGAGGTTTGACGCACAATCGCTTCCTTGATTTTGGATTGAATGTGAGCGTCAAAGCAGATACTTTTTTGATGCTCAATACGAAGCGCGAGGATAACTCTATTTTCTTTGGAACAGGTATAGGCGCGGGTTTTATTGAATTTACAGGCGATTTTAATAGAACAGATATAAAAATCATTGCCAAGACAGCCAAAGATACAAAAATAACTTTTCCATTTGCTTCTGAGCAAACGGCATCAGAAACGAACTTCGTAGTGTTCAAAACCAACAAAAATACTGAGGGGGTCGATACGATTCGAAAAGTAAGAGAGCTGAGAGGCGTTAGTCTTGATATGCAACTCACGATGACCGACCAAGCAGAAGCGACCCTTATTTTTGATGAAAATGCAGGCGATAATATCAAAGCCCGAGGCAACGGCGATATTCACCTCACAGTCAGTCGCACAGGTGAGATGAAAATGGATGGTGAATATAGGATAGAGCGCGGTGATTATTTGTTCACACTTTTGAAAGTCGTGAATAAAAACTTTACCCTCAAAAGCGGTGGCACTATCCGATGGAACGGCGACCCCTTCAACGCCCTCATCAATATCGATGCGGAATACAAGGGATTAAGCACTTCGCCCTACAATTTTATAGCAGAATATGTGACGAATGATAATACCGAAAGCCGTAAACCGACGCCCGTAGAATTGAGTTTGAAACTATCGGGGCAACTCTTAAAACCCGATATTAATTTCGATTTGGCTTTCCCTCGCCTCACTTCTGAGTTAAAAAGTTATACAGAAAATAAGCTTCGCTTACTACGTCAAGACCAAAGCGAGTTGAATCGGCAAGTATTTGGATTAGTGGTTTTCGGCACTTTTTTACCGACGGATGCGGCATTTGTCAACAATACTCAGCTTCGTTCAGGCAGTATTAATACATTTACCGAAACCGTTTCAAATTATTTATCCAATATTTTCAACAAACTTATCGGCGAATATGTCACTGGTTTGGATGTCGAAATTGGTTACAATATTTATGAATACGACAAAGTGAATAGCACCGACCTCAGCCGCTTAACAGGACAGCAATTTAGACTGAGGGGTAACTACAATATCAATGATAAATGGGCAGTGAGTGCTGGATTGGGTGTAGAAAGCGGAAATGTATTGCAAAGCTCCAGCAATGTCTTTTTGGGTGGCGACGTGGCTGTGGATTATTCATTAAGTGCAGACCGCCGATTAAAACTGCGTTTTTCATACATCCACGACCAAGTTTTTCAAGGCAATCGAGATAAACTGGCTACGGGGCTACGTTTTCGCAGAGAATTCAACAGTTTTGATGAGTTTATCAAAAGTATTGTTGGCAAGAAGAAGAGTAGTAAGATTAATGAGTAAATTATCGGTTATTAAATGATTCGCTTGATAATAATTTTCCAAAAGCGTATTTCACTTCTTCATTGGGGTAATTAAGAATAAAAGTACCTTCATTTGTAATTTCTTTTATCGTCAAATAACCTGTCTGTAAAAACAAAGAATTCAAATCTAATTTATCAAAATTTTCAAGGGTAAGCGATTCTAAAATGAAGTCATTTACTTCAGTTTGTTCTAATTTGTATTCAAAACGTTTCCGCATTAGCTTAATTAGAAACGTAGGTGTACCTGTTGCAAACCAAAAATTGCTGTACCTTTTTTGTTGAAAAAAATTAAGAACCGAAAATGGGTTATAGACAAAATTTTCAGCATCCCAACTATAGCCATTGTACCACTTTTTCATTTTTGCTAAAGTATCTGGCGGCATTATTTTGATAAAAGGCTCAAAATAATATTCTAGTTCCTTTTGAGTATAGCCACAAAGGGCTGAATACTGAGGGATTAAAGTCAAATCTATCAAATGATTTAAATCAGAAAAGATAGAGACTTTTGAAAACTTGGACACTCCTGTAATCAATAAAAACCGAATGTGCTTGGATGCATCTTTCAAAATACTGAAAAACTCTTTTAAAATATCCCTTTGTTCATTTGCTTTTTCCAAATTGTAAGGGTCAATATATTCTACAATTGGTTTGTCGTATTCATCAATTAAAACAACGACTTGTTTGCCTGTTTTTGCTACAACACCCTCTATTAATTCTTGAAAGGCTTGACCTGGCGTTGTCCCTTTCAATGACAATCCGAAGGTAGATGCTTTTTTATTTAAAGCAGATATTAGAGCTTGTTTCAAGCCATCTTTATGCCCAATAGCATCCAAAGACATTCTAATAATCGGAAAAGTCTCCGTCCAATCCCATTTATCTTCAATCCAAAGTCCTTCAAACAATTCACGATTACCTGAAAACAACTCATTAATCGTATCTAATGTCAATGATTTACCAAAACGCCGAGGACGCGACAAGAAGTAACCCTTATCAACTGGAGAGCATAGTCGATAAATATATTCCGTTTTATCAACGTAAACAGCATTACCTTTTCTAATAGATTTAAAATATTGCTGCCCAACTGGCAAATTTGGTAATTGATCCATTCAAATTAAATTTTGATGTAAGATAAAGTGTTTTCTCTACTTCTTAACAATCATTGCCTCAATCCGACGATTTTTCGCTCGACCTTCTTCATTTGTATTATCGGCTACTGGCTTTGTTGAGCCGAATCCAGCAGTTGCCATACGCCCTCCTGCAATGCCATGCGAAGCTAAATATGTCTTGACAGAAGCCGCTCTATTTTCAGAGAGTTTTTTGTTGAAGGCTTCATTGCCTTGATTGTCTGTATGCCCTTCTATTTTGATTTCGACTTTCGGATAGCCTTTCATAATTTTTACTAAATCATCCAATTGCATTTTCGACCCCTCAGTCAAATCGGCTGAACCTGTTGCAAAATTGACATTATCGAAGGTCAAAGCCTTAGTTGGGTCGAGAGTGGTATCAATCACCTCCATATATAACTGATCGAGGAAAGAGCCTGTTTTGACAGTAATATCGCCTTCGGGCAAAGCCAATTTTTTAATGGTATCAACAACAGGTGCAGTGACTTGCGGCACTTCAGTTACAGCAGTGGCTTGTGGTGGTTCAGGGGCTTTTGTATTGCACATTTTTAAATAAAACATACCCGCCAAACCTGCTAAAAGCAAAATAAACCACGGCAATATCCGACTCAAAAGCGATTTTTCAGCCACCGTAATATGTGCCTCCGAAGCTATTTTTTCTGCCTGAGCAGTGCTCACTACTGAGGGGGTCTCTAATTTCAAATTTGATAAACCTAATACGCTGCTCAAACCCACTGGCAAAGCATTTTTAATCAAATTGGTTTGACCGCTTAAAAGGCTCATTAATCCACTGACACCAGATTGTCCACCCATTATTTGCTTACCAATAGCTCCCATCACAACAGGCGCAATCATACTCATCAAGCCTGACGCAGAGCCTGTTTTGATGCCCGCATATGAGGCAATCCAATCGACAATACCGCTCGTTTTATTGCCAAATAGGTTCTTGACAATGCTATCTCCTGCTGCCAATAAGCCTTGGGTAGCCGAGCCGCCATTGAGTAAATTGCTTAGAGAATTGAAAATGCTACCGTCATGACCATCCGTTGTGAGGGTGTTTATGAGGTTGGTAGCACTGCTGATACTGGTCGATTGATTGACAACGCCGCCTAAAAGTGAAGGCAGAATAGCGTTGAGAGCTTTCTGAGAAGCACCCGAGTCTTCACCTAAAAAAGCGGCTGCTTTTTGAAGTATCTCTCCACTTATTTGTTTTTTGACTATTTCTAAAAGATTGATTTCCATATAATTAGCTATTTTAATTAAAATTTTCAAGGCAAATATAGTGAACGTTCGCGAAAATTTTATTCCGAAGGAATCCCTTTGTAGGGTTTTCTTATAAAAAGCGGTAGAGCCGCAAAATATTTTCCCAAGGGATGTTTCACTTTTCACTTTTCACTATAAAAAAAATGACCCCCTCAGTATTTGACTACTGAGGGGGTTGCTTTGAGCTTAAAAATCGGTTGAAATGAGTTTTAAATATAGTAGGATAAATTTCGTTTGTTATAAACGTTGATGATTGTATTTTATTACATTTTAAATCTATAAATTACGCAGCTTGTGTGCATTGAGTATTGGACATAGCAGAAATATCTTGATTAATTTTAGGCAGCATAAAATGAAATGTGGTGCCAACCCCCTCAGTACTTTCGAGCCAAATATTACCTCCAGCATTCTTCACAATTTTTTTAACGGTGGCTAATCCAATACCGCTGCCTTCGTATTCGCCCTTAGAATGAAGCCTTTCAAATATATTGAAAACCTTTTCTTTGTATTCTTCTTTTATGCCAATTCCATTGTCTTTAAAACTGAATTGATAAAAATTATCCATTTCTATTGATGAAATAAAAATTTCAGCTTGAACATCTTTACGTCTAAATTTGATAGAATTAATAATCAAATTTTGGAATAATTGCATCATTTCTGAATTAGAAGCCATCGTAAAAGGTAAAGGTTCTGAAATAATACAGGCTTTCGTTTCCTTCAAAGTTGCCATAATATTATGGATAACCAAGTACAAAATATTGTTTAAATCAATCACTTTCACACCATCATCCTTTTTACCCAAACGCGAATATTGCAACAAATCTTCAAGCAAATTCTGCATCCGCCTAACACCATCGGTGATATAAAACATAAACTCGGTGGTAGTTTCATCGAGTTTGCCAACGAGTTTTCGCTGTGTCAATTGGGTGTACATACCTATCATACGGAGGGGTTCTTTGAGGTCGTGTGAGGCTGCGTAGGCGAAATTCTCAAGCTCTACATTAGAATAAGTCAGTTTTTCTTCAATGGCTTTGAGGTCGCTATTTTTCTGCAAAATCTCTTGTTTCTGATTTTCAAACAGCCTTTTTTGTTCGTCAAGTTCCAGTTTTTGGTTTTCAAATAGGCGTTTTTGTTCTTCCAACATGCCTTTTTGTACTTCAAGTTGGAGTTTTTGTTCTCGAAGCATTTCTACAATGGTATCCAATCCTTTTTCAAAAATCATCACAATGCCATAAATAGCCAGAGCAAATAGAAAATAACTCATAAAAAGCGGCATCTTTCCAAAAGAGGATATGATTTGGAGTTGGTTGTTATCTGTCGTTAAATAGCAATAGTAGGAAAAAGCAGAAATGATTAAAAACCATATAAAACTGGATAATTTGTTACTAAAAAGGAGAGCGATAAGCGGTGATAAAATCAACCAATGCAAGTTATCTGAATAAATACCACCTGTAGCAGGTACAGTGGGTGCCATAATGACAAAATAAATGGCAACAAAAAGGTTGCTAAACACCATCAGGTTTCCTTTTTTCTTAAATGCCCATATAAAAATTGAACACAATATGAGAGCTAACCTCAGATTGGGCATATTCTCTATGAAGCCAAATTCATTGAGAATAAGGACAGCAGAAGCAAGACTGAAAATAAACCAAAATAAAAATACAAATGCTTTTGCTTTTCTAAATAGGTATGGGTCTTTCTGTAATTTTTCAGGAATAAAATAATCAATAAATCGGTATAATTGAGTAGCCATTGTGGAGTTTAAGTATATATTAGAATTATTCTAAAAATATTTTCAAATCAAAATCAACACTTTAACTCCAAATTTGATACCAAAGAAAGTTTAGTGAAAAGTGAAAAGTGAAAAACGAAAAGCTGCACAATTTTTCACTTTTCACTTTTCACTTTTCACTAAATAAGCACGCCATCTTCCATCGTGAGGCAGCGGTCGCTCATTTGAGCCAATTCTTCATTGTGGGTAACGATGACGAAAGTTTGCAGGAAGTCATCTCTGAGTTTGAATATCAGATTGTGCAAATCTTTAGAAGAGGCTGAATCCAAATTGCCAGAAGGTTCATCTGCAAAAACCACGGCTGGATTCATCATGAGAGCGCGAGCAACTGCTACGCGTTGTTGTTCACCGCCAGAGAGTTCCGTCGGTTTATGTGAAAATCTATGTGTCAATCCCAGATAATTAAGGAGTTCTGAAGCACGCTTTCGAGCAGACCCCTCAGTATCACCGTTGATGAGGGCTGGCATGGTCACATTTTCTAATGCTGTAAACTCAGGTAGTAAATGATGGAATTGAAAGATAAATCCGATGTTTTTATTTCTAAAAGCGGCTAATGATGCCTTACTCATTTTAGAAATATTTTCATTATTGATCATCACTTCTCCAAAATCTGCGGTGTCGAGCGTGCCTAATATATGCAGGAGGGTACTTTTGCCCGCACCTGATTTGCCTACTATCGATACAATTTCACCTTTTTCAATATGAATATCGACCCCCCTCAGTACTTTGAGTGCTCCGTAGTTTTTCTCTATATTTTTAGCTATTATCATTTTAGTTATTAGGTGATTGGTTATTAAGTTATTCAGTTATTAGGTGAATTAGTGGTTGAGTGATTGACTGATTGAGTGATTGAGTGATTGAGTCATTGAGTGATTAAATTATACTAACAAATTCTCTTCATCTAAAACACGTCCGTTTTGACACCTTATAATACGGGCAGGAAAATGCTGCAAAATGCGGTAATCATGCGTAGCGAAAAGGACGGCTGTATTATTATTGATGGATAAATGACGCAAGAGGCTCAGAATATCATCGCTTGTTTCGGGGTCGAGGTTGCCCGTCGGTTCGTCGGCGATGATGAGCACGGGGTGATTGAGTAAGGCACGGGCTATCACGACGCGTTGTTGCTCGCCACCACTCAGTTGGTTGGGCATTTTGCTATTGAAATTGGGCAAACCGACTGATAAAAGAACAGCGTTCACTCGCTCAATCATCTCTGATTTATTTGTCCAACCCGTCGCTTTCAAAACAAAAAGCAAGTTTTGCTCGACATTTCTATCGGATAATAGGTTGAAGTCTTGGAAAACGATGCCTATTTTTCTTCTTAAAAGTGGGATGGTTCGGCGGTTGAGTTTTTTCAAATTGTAGCCACAAACGGATGCCTCACCTTCACGCAACATTAGCGCGCCATATAGCGTCTTCAATAATGAGGACTTGCCGCTGCCTGTTTTGCCGATAAGGTAAGAGAACTCACCTTCAGAAATCGTCATATTTATCTCGCTCAATATCAATGATTTAGCTTGATAAACTGAGGCATTATTAAGTTGTAATACAATATTCCCTTGCATCTGATGTTATTTAATTAAAGGTCAAATTTAGAATTGTTTATTATGAAAAAAAATTTAAACACAATCTAAATTATGAATTAACCAATACTATGACCTTTATCAGTTAAATTCTATCCAAATAAGTGTAATTTTGCATTTCAAAGGCTCTTATACTGTCATGCTTATAGCTTGATGAAGCCAATGGCATCAAGGGGGTGTTAATTTCTCTTTTGTTGAACCTATTTTATTAATTATTAAAACAAACATAGAATGAAACCTATTCATATTGTCGCACTCGTTGTTATAGCCGTTGGCATTGCAGCCTTGACGATGCAAGCTAAAGATGTGGCTACTTACGCTAATTTTTCCGACGCTCAAAGCACGGGTGAAAAGGTGAAAATAGCGGGTAAATTATCGAAAAATAAACCGATGATTTACGACCCAGTCAAAGATCCCAACCAATTCAGTTTTTACCTCACTGACCAAAAAGGACAAGAGGTATTCGTCCATCTTTTGAAGCCGAAGCCTCAAGATTTTGAGCTTTCGGAGCAAGTCGTGGTGACTGGCGAAATGAAAGGTGCGGAGTTTGTCGCCAATGAGGTGCTGATGAAATGTCCTTCAAAATATAAGGACGAAGAAATTTATATGAAGAAGAATAAGTCTTAATTTTTAATTTTACTTAAATGCCTGATATTCAATACATTGGAGAAAATTTATTGCCGCGTCAAGTAGGTCATTTGGCGGTCATTTTGAGTTTTGTTGCAGCCCTATTAGCCGCCATTTCCTATTATTTTTCAACAAAAAATAGAAACAATCCTGCCTCAACGGAGTCTTGGCGCAGCATTGGTCGATGGAGTTTTGGCGTGCATGGCGTAGCGGTGATGAGCGTGATTGCCATGATTTTTTATGTCATGATTAATAAACGCTACGAATATTTTTATGCCCATTCTCACGTGGATGACAATCTCGAATTTCGCTACATCTTCGCTGCATTTTGGGAAGGTCAAGAAGGTAGTTTTTTGTTGTGGATGTTTTGGCATGTCGGGCTTGGCGCATGGATAATACTGAGGGGTCGAGACAAAGACGGTTGGGAGTCGCCTGTTGTGGCGACTTTGGCTTCAGTTCAAGTGTTTTTAGCTTCCATGATATTGGGTTTGCATTTCGGCTGGGGAGAAAATATTATCAAATGGGGCAGCAATCCCACTCTTTTACTGAGGGAGGCAAACGATGCGCCCATATTTGCACAAGCCGATTATCTTGAAAAAATACGCGGCTCGGCTAAAGGTTTGAACGCTTTGCTTCAAAATTATTGGATGACTATTCATCCGCCTACCTTGTTTTTAGGATTTGCTTCTACCACCATTCCGTTTTGCTTTGCCGTAGCTGGGCTTTGGACGAAGCGATATACTGAGTGGTTGCGCCCTGCCCTGCCCTATGCTTTGTTTTCGGCGGCGATACTCGGCACGGGTGTGATGATGGGCGGCATGTGGGCATACGAGGCATTGAGTTTTAATGGTTATTGGGCTTGGGATCCTGTTGAAAATATGTCGCTCGTGCCGTGGTTGGTCTTGGTGGCGGGCATACATACGCATCTGATTGCTCGCACAACGGGTCATTCGCTCCGCGCGACGGCTATCTTTTATATGCTCACTTTTTTATTGGTTTTATATTCTACCTTCCTCACTCGCAGTGGTATTTTAGGCGATACTTCGGCTCATGCTTTTACGGAAATGGGTTTGGAATGGCAATTGGTTTTGTTTCAAATGTTTTATGTCGTTTTATGTGGGTATATGCTTTTTAAACATTATACCAAAATCCCGAATCCTGTCAAAGAAGAATCGGTTTCGAGCAAAGAATTTTGGATGTTTATTGGCTCATTGGTTTTCATTTTATCGGTGGTATTTATTTCATTTACGACTTCGATTCCTGTATATAATAAGGTGTTGGGTTATTTATCCAATATTTTTCATTTCACTCCACCCCGTTTTACTGCCCCGATAGAACCCGTTGCGCATTACAATAAAACGCAATTATGGATAGGCATTTTCATCGGTTTGATTTCTGCTTTTACTCAGTTTTTGAGGTATAAAGAATTTAATTTTTCAAACTATAAAAGCATTTTTCTCAAGCATTTGGGCATTTCCGTAGGCATTTCAGTCTTATTGACGGGTTTGGCTATGATGTGGATTGAGGCGCGGGCTTGGCAGTATGTGTTGCTCTTATTCGGGGGTATTTTTACAGTTGTTTCCAATATTGAATATGCCGTTGTTTTCTTAAAACGCAATCCGAAGGCATCAGGTTCAGCTGTTTCGCATGTAGGTTTTGGTTTATTAGTCATCGGGATAATGGCTTCGGGGATTAATAAAAATTGGATTTCTTCTAATCGGTTTGCGATGGAAGGTTTGGTGGATTTTACAGAGGAGCAATTTGGGAAATATGTGCTCGTGATGAAAGGAACGCCTTTGCGGATTAAGGACTATGAAGTCACCTACACTCATGATACATCTTATAACAATAAACGCTTCGTCACGGTAGATTTTAAGAGAAAAAGCCCTGATTTTAAAGTAACATTGGATTCATTCACGACCCATCCATATTTTATTTTTGATAAAAAATCGGGTAAAATGACGGCTAATAATCCTGATACAAGGCATTATTGGGATCATGACGTTTTCACAATTGCTAATTTACCGCCAAGTGAAGCCGACCCTGAATTGGCTCGACGCGATGAAGATAGTTTGAAATATGTGAATTATAATTTGGCATTAAACGAAACAATTTCTCCTACAATTATTGATAAAAATACCCCTCAGTATCAAATCAAAATTGAGGGTTTGGATAGAAATCCGACACATCCTAAATATGTAGCAGAAAAAGAAGACATTGCCGTAGGGGTAAAAATAGCTTTAACCAATGCAAAAGGAGCAGTTTTTCATGCCATGCCACTCGTTTTACTGAGGGGGGATAATATTTATCAACTGCCTGCTACGGTCAACGAATTGGGGATTAGAGTTCATGCTGGGTCTGATTTATTTGATAAAATATTCACACCTCAAAAGGATTTGACATTCAATGAGTATGTTTTAAAAGAAGGAAGCAGTGTTAAAATTGGGAATAAAACGGTGACTATTGCAGGTGTCAATCCCAATGCTCAACCTAAAAGCTTTAAAACTGAGGGGGGCGATTTGTCATTGGGTTTGAAATTAAATGTTGAAACCAACGGTCAAGTTTATAATGCCGAACCAATTTATATCATCAGAGGCAATACGCCGATTCCTTTGAGGGATGAAATTCAAGAGTTGGGAATGCACTTTGTGGTATCGAAAATAAATCCAACGGATAAAACATTCACTCTGCAAATAGCTGAACGCGACCCTAAAACCATGAAAATTCCTATTTCTATCGCTGAAAATGCCCCAAAAACAGACTTTATCGTCTTGGAAGCGACTGTCAATCCAGGTATTAATTATGTCTGGACGGGCTGTATCATGATGATGATTGGCTTGGCGATGGCGATGTTTTATCGGATTAAGAATGCGTAAACTGATAAGCCCAAACAATCAAAACAAGTTGCACAGGCAACCGCAACCAAAGGAACCACATTTTAATTTTCATGCCAGCTCCTTTTGAAGTGAGCATATAAATATTGGCTGGAAAAACGGCAATCAATAAGGCAATAATGCCCCATGCTGCCCATTCCCTTGTGATCGGAATTAATAGACCGATGCCGCCAGCTATTTCAGCGATGCCGACGATGGTATTAATCGGTTCTTTCCATTTTTGAAGCAGTGGTGGGGTGATTTTGTAGAAAAACCATGCTTTTTTGAAGTGCGAATAGCCAGCGTATATAAACGCTGATGCCATGATGATGAGGGCAAAGTAATATAAATAGATTTCCATTTTGATTGTTTTAAAAAAATTACAAACCTATAAGGTTTCAAAAAAACCTTATAGGTTTGTACATATCGCCTTTATTTTTTATCAAAATTATCTAAAGCCGTTTGCAAAGGTAAGTTTCTCAATCGTTTACCAGTCAAATTGAAAATGGCGTTGGCAATAGCCGGGGCAACAGGTGCCATCGGTGGCTCGCCTACCCCAAACGGCTTTTCCCCACTTTCATGCATAATCACTTCGATTTGAGGCGTATTTAAAAGCGTGGCTACACGGTAATTATGGAAATTGGTTTCCACAACTTGACTGTCTTCAATGTGCACATCTTCATATAATGCGGCACTCATAGCCATCATCGTCGCGCCTTCTACTTGCTGACGAACGCCTGAAGGGTTAATGATTTTACCAGCGTCAATAATTTGAGTGACTTTCATGACTTTAATCATGCCTTCCTCAATTTTCACTTCAGCAATAGCGGCTGAAATGCTTTTTCTATCTTCTCCGACGGCAATGCCTCGCCCGACGCCTTCGATTTTAGGGCTATTCCACCCTGCTTTTTCAGCTAAAATGGTCAAAACAGCTTTGCGACGTTTCAATAAATCAGTATCATCGCAATGGTCTAAGCGGAATTTCAAAGGGTCAACGCCTGCTTTATTAGCCATTTCATCCATAAAACTTTCAACTACAAATGTGTTGGCATACATGCCCACGCCGCGCCAAATGCCCGTTTGAAATGGTAATTCCCCTTGCCACATGGTTGCTTTTCGATTCGGAATGGCGTAAGGAATGTGAGAACCATGCCCTGCTGAAATAAAATCGGCCCCCAAAACCGTCATAGCCAAAGGCGATAAAGCCAGTAGCACCATATCCGCCGTAGCCAAATCATGGCTCATGGCTAAAAGTTTAGCATCGCCATTGAGTTGACCCCTCAGTACATGGTGGGTATTGGGTCGAAAATAGCCATTTTGAAACTCTTGCTCGCGGGTGTATAGCAAATGTACAGGCTTACCGACGGCTTTTGAGAGTTTAGCCGCTTCAACAGCATTGTGCCTCATTGCCCTCCTGCCAAAGCCACCACCCAAGTAAGTGATTTTAATTTCAACATTTTTTGAACTCA
The DNA here is from genome assembly GCA_043744275.1 of Saprospiraceae bacterium. Classification (GTDB taxonomy): domain Bacteria; phylum Bacteroidota; class Bacteroidia; order Chitinophagales; family Saprospiraceae; genus JAAFJT01. The sequence continues at coordinate 37,862 of JAYTUY010000241.1, read as the reverse complement.
AATCCAAACCACTTGCCACTGCCGCCTGCATTTGATTAGCCATTTGAAAAGAAGAATATATGGTCGCTTTATCGTCCACCACATCCGCTACCGTAATGCTCGGCTCCATGCCCGCATGTACGCCCAAAGGTGTGCGATATTCGCTACTCAAAAATGTAGCAATTTTATCGTTTAGTACCCCCTCAGTATCACCCTCTTTTTGGACATTTACTTCATTGCCTTTACCCACTGTGATGGTTTCAACGACATCTTTTGTAGAGTATTTTTTAGAATAATCCCACTCTGCTTTGATTTTACGAATTGCCATTTCAGCCGCATAACGGGTATTGGCTACTACCCCAATCCATTCTTTATCTTCAACGACAGCCAGTACACCGCTTGAAGATTTGGCTTCGCTGACATCTGCTTTTATCAATTTTCCACCAATAAATGGGCTGTATAAAACAGAGCCATAGACCATATTTGGCAAATCGGTATCAATGCCATAAATGGGTTTTGCCAGCACTTTATCCTTCAAATCCAAGCGTTTTTGCTCTGTTCCGACATATTTGAACTGTGATGCAGGGCGCAAGGCAGGCGTTTTAGCTGCTTTCCAATCGGTGGTTTGCTTGGTCAATTCGGCATAAGTTAAGGTCTTATCGCCAGCAGTCAAAATGCCATCTTTTGTTGAAATGACTGAGGGGTCAACGTTCCATAATTTGGACGCTGCTAATTTCAAGGTTTCTCTTAAAGTTGCTGCTACTTCCCGTATATTTTTATAGAGCGAAGTCGTCGTTGAGCTGCCGCCTGTACCTGCCAAATCGGAAGCACCATTTAAAGTAGAGGCATGAACGACTTTTATTTTATCCAAAGGCACATCCAATTCCTCAGCGGCGAGCATAGCCATGCCTGTAAAAATGCCTTGCCCCATCTCAACTTTTGGGGATTTGAGAGTGATGGTATTGTCGTCATGGATTTCAAACCACATATCGGTATCAAAATTTAAAATACCCGATGGCAAGTCTAATTCTTTCGCAAACCCACTTATTTTACGACGAATCGGCGAACGACCGAAGTAGAGCAAAGCCATTGTACCCGCCAAACCGATACCTGCACGGGTGAAAAATTTCCGCCTTGAAAATTTCTTTTTAGGTTGATTGTTGTCCTTATTTTCAGTTGACATTTTATATAGCTTTTTGATTTTGTTTTAAAATAGCAGCTGCTTGAATCGCTTTGATGATGCGTGGATGCGTACCACAACGGCATATATTACTGATATTGGTTTTAATATCGACTTCCGTTGGGTTCGGAATTTCCTCTAAAAGTTTAGCGGCAGCCATCATAAAACCTGGCTGGCAATAGCCACATTGAGGCACTTGAATATCCATCCAAGCCTGTTGAATGGGGTGCAAATGGTTTTCATCGGGCGATAAACCTTCAATGGTGGTAATTTTTTTACCATCCGCCATTTTTGCAGGATATGAACACGAGCGCACCAATTCACCATTCACATGTACGGAACATGCCCCACACATAGCGCGTCCGCAACCAAATTTAGTGCCTTTCAAATGGGCTTCATCGCGAATGACCCAGAGCAGAGGCATGTCAGGATCCACTTCAAGGCTGGCGGGTTTGTTATTAATTGTTAAGTTGAGTTTCATATTTTTAGATTTTAGATTTTTAGATTTTAGATTTTAGATTTTTAGACATTATGCCAAAGGCATCCCTTTGGGAGAAATTAGAAATTAGATAAATGGTGTTAAATATTTAAAAATCAGTCGATTAAACATACAATTTCAATCTAATGTCTAAAAATCTAACATCTAACAGTCTAATTATAATTCAGTCGGAACAGCCGCGCCATTATCCAACCATTCTTTCAAAATGATACGCCATTCTTCTAATTCAATGGGTGGTATATTGCGCCCCGCTCCTGGATTCCAAGCCCACATCACGAGTGAATCGCTGCTCATATGCTTGACCAAATCCTGCGGCGAGCGATTGCCGTTGGTTTTTTTATTGATTAATCGATTGGCAATTTCCACATCAGTCAGCCCTATCCAACCCATTGATTTGGGTGCTAAAGCCCAATGCGGTGCGCTAGGAACATTCGAGTAATTATTATTTTCCTCATGGTGACAAGTGCTGCATTTTTGAATCGCACCACCTTTATCCGCCAAACCTCTACTCACATTAAATGGATGTAGCCGCTGTACATCGCCTTGCAATGGCACATCATTCGTCGGATGACAATTAATACAACGCGGGCTTTTCAAAACAGTTAATATTTTTGAAAAAGCAGCCAATGATTTATTAACATCAGGTTGCAAAGGTATCGTCGTCTTTTTTTCAATTGAATTTGAAGGCAAAGATGATGTTTGATTGTTGAAAGCAAAAATGGCAACCACCGATGCCATCATAAAAACGGGTAAAAAAATGCGCATTTTCTTCATAGGTCTAATTTTTTTAGCTTACACCATAAGGCGTGTATGTGAGATAAATATTTTAGATATATCCCTAAAAATGCGTACCCTCATTTCATTAACTTCACAATATCCACATTTTCATAGATATTTTAATGTTTTTACATAAAACATTGCAAATCATGCGTTTAGATGTTATTAACTTTTATTCAACTCTTATTTAATTTTTAAAATTTACCTTTGCGCAAAATCAATACCTTTATAATGAGAAGAAAATCATTCTATTTTTTAACCATTGCGATCTTAACTTTATTCGGCTGCCGTGTCAACCCTTTCAACGACCTCAGTACTGAGGGGGTACATTCAGATTGGGCAGTGCCGCTCATTGATTCAAAAAAATCGTTTAAAGACATTATTAGCGGCTTCGACAAACAAGCTTTGCTGCAAATCTCGCCCGATGGTTCGCTTGTATTGAAATACAAAGGCGACTTTATTGCGCGCTCGTCAATCGATATATTTGCGAGTTTCCAAAACGCCATTTTCCCGATTACGGATACCGTGATGGCTGTGCCGCTGAGGTTGCCCAAAGGCGTGCATGTAGATTTTGTAGATGTGAAACAAGGCACGATGGATTGGATTATGCTCGCCCCCAATGACCCCCTAAATGTTACGCTTCGCATTCCTCAACTGACTAAAAATGGGGTAGCTTTTGAAAGAAATTTTCTTGTTTCTGCATTCGGATATAAAGGCACTTTAGATATGGCTGGCTGGCATATTCAATCACAAAATGACTCCATTTATCTGTATCATGATGCTCGAAAAGCGAACGGCGAACGCGTCAATTTGAAAGGCAGTGGTGGTTTGAATATCAAAGATTTTCAGTTCAAATATGTACAAGGCTATCTGGGCGTGGACACGTTTGACGTGCCTCGAGACACCATTAAAATGGACTTTTTTGACAATTGGAAACAAGGCGAAGTCAAGTTTGAAAACCCTAAATTGACCGTTACGCTGGATAATTCTTTTGGCTTGCCAGTGAGGGCTTTTTCGCGTGTGGCAGATGTTATTTCTGTCAATGGACAACGAATTGCCTTGAAAAGTGCATTGGCGCAAGGCGTTGACATCAATTATCCTAAGCTCAATGAAGTTGGGCAATCTAAACGCACTGTCGTAACATTCGATAAATCCAACTCCAATTTGGCTGAAATTATCAGTCAAAATCCCGTAGCCGTTGACTACGATATTGATGGCGTGACGAACCCCGATTCAGCCATTCAAATGACGGGTTTTCTCGCTGATACCAGTTCCTTCAAACTGCAAGTGGATATGGATTTACCCATTCATGGCACGGCGAAAAATTTTGTTATCAACGATACTTTTGCTCTTGATTTGAGCAATTATACCAACGTGACTTACGGCGAATTTAAAATAATTACAGACAATGGAATGCCGATTGACCTCGCTCTGCAAGGCTTTTTTGCCAACGCTAATGGCACTGTGATTGACTCTTTTTACACCACTTCATCGCTCGTACTGAGGGGTGCGCCTGTGGGTGCAAATGGGTTGCCGACCTCAGTGCAGACCAATGAAAATGTGATTAAAATAGAAGCCGAGAAACTCAAACGCATTTTACCTGCTAAAAAACTCATCATTCGATACTCGTTTTCAACCACTAATAATGGCTCTGTGCCTGTGAAATTGACGGCAACGCAAGACGTGCGAGTGAGGATAGGGGTAAAATTTGGAATAACTAATTGAGTTGAGAGTTTTGAGTTGAGAGTTTGAAAAAAAATGAAGCCTCTTTGATTGATTCAAAAAGGCTTCATTTTTTTTCAACTTTCAACTTTCAACTCAAAACTCTCAACTCAACTAAAATTCTTTTTGAGAAATTCTCATTTTCAAGCCTGCTTGCACACTCACTGAATTAATTTTATCATTGCGTGAGCCGATGCCATATTTGCCAAATTGCTTCTCAACGAGGGGTTGTAGATAAGCACTTATTAAAGGTGTGATTCTACATTCAACGCCGATGCCAGCATGAGCGGAATAATAAAAATTGCCTTCGTTTTTATCTAAACTTAAAAATTTGTACGATTTCCCATAGGCATTGAGTGACGATGCACTACGCGATTTCAAACTCAATGTCTGTTGTGTCGTTCCAACAGCGGCGGGTATTTCGTAATAATCTATCTTTATTTTAGAGGTTGCATTGAAAGCTGCTCCTACAGTTGCAAACATATTCCACCTTCCAAGACTCTTAAAATGGTAGTCCATACTGAGGGGTATGCGAACAATATCAAGATTAACAGCTTCGGGTAAAATCGTTTGTGTTGCCTTATCTGTTACTACCTCACCAGTTAAAATTTCAGTAGGCAAATGTGTTTTATAGCTTTTTTTATTAAAAATAAAGCCCATGCCAAACTCAAACTTTCCTTTTTTGCGAATGATATTAACACCTATACCTTTATTGAAAGATAAATCAGCCAATTTATTTAAGTCACCTTTGTATATATACGAAGAGGTCATATAGTCTGTACTTTGCGAACCGAAGATGCCCAATCGCCACCATTTATTTCTTTTAGCCATTTTAGGCAACTGCGGGTCATCGTATAAAGCATTGATTGTCAAGGCTTTAGGTCTTAATATGTTAAGGTCACTGACTTCAGCTATGGCATTAGTGGGAGCATTTATTTTATCGAAATTCAATGCTTCTTTATTCAAATTCAATGCAATAGGATTGGCTTGTTTCAAAGAAATGGGCATTAAAACTTCAATATTATTCGCCGCTTTATTTTCAGAAGCCAGTGTATTAAAATCGTTAGCAATAATGTTTTGATTATTTAAAACACTGTTCTCTGCATTATTACTTTTAAAAATAAGAGGCGATTGTACTTGATTATTTTCTTTGAAATTGTCCTTAGAATCTGTTGAAACAATCGGCACTCCATTTTTATTTAAGGTAGAATTAGGCTGATTGTTTTCCTGTTTTGGCATATTATTGCGCCATTCAGTACCTCTATCAAATGATTTATTTTCAGAAGGTTTCTTCAAATCTTTTAATATCGTTGAAGGGCTTTGTTCAGATTTAAACGCTTCTCCAAAAGTATTTTCAAGCATAGAATCAGGCAAATTATAAGCTGTAAAGAGCAATAATAACATCAAAGCCGCTTCAATCACCTTATATCTCACCACTTTTGCTTTCCATGAAAACTCTTGCTCAAGACGTTGATTCATCAAATCCCAATGATTTTGTTGAAACTTCGCTTCTGAATTTTGCATATTCCTTCGGATAGTTTCATCAAAAGCAGTTTCTTCATTGTCCAATTCACCAAGTCGCTGATTCATCAGATCCCAATGATTATCTTGAAAAGGCACTTCTATATTGAGCATATTCTGACGGATAGAGTCATCAAAATTGGTTTCTTGATTATCCAATGCATCGAGCTGCTGATTCATCAATTTCCAATGATCAGCATTCAAAGGTACTTCGAGGTCTTTAAGCCCCTCCCGCACTTTTTTGTCTATTTTCTCTATATTTTGATTATTCTTCTCCATTTTCTACAGTCTGATTTCCTTTCAAAATAAATTGCAATTTCAAGCGTGCTTTAACAAGATTGGAGCGCGAAGTGCTCTCGGTAATGCCCAATTGTTCAGAAATTTCACGGTGTGAGTATCCTTCTATCACATATAAGTTGAATACTGCTCGATACGCTGGTGTCAATTGAGTGATGGCAATCAAAATATCCTTTTCAGAACATTGACTGATAGCATCTGCTTCATCATTACTCAAGTCATATGCCGTTTCCAAATCTTCGGTGCGACGGCGGATATTTTTTCGATAATAATCAATCGCAGTATTGACCATGATGCGTCGAATCCACGCCTGAAGAGCCGTGCCCGGTTGATACGAGCCGATGTGCTTAAATATTTTGATAAACCCCTCGTGGAGAATATCCAAAGCATCATCTTGATTGTTCGCATAGCGGAGACATACGCCCATCATCTTGCCATAGAATTCCTCATACAGCTTTTGTTGTGCCCATCGCTCGCGTGCTACACACGCTTGTACGAGGTCTCGTTCTTCGAATTCTAAACTGAGTACTAAATCCATCCTTTTTTACAAAGTCTGAGTAGGTTAAAATTAGGTCTTGTTCACGTCTTTTATCATTCTGAATTGAAACTAAAACGCCTTGTCATGTCCATTTGCTGCTTGTAAAAAGTAAAAATACTGAGGGGTGCTATTTTTTAAGCCCAATCTCTCTTAATCGCTCATTCAAATATTCACCTGCTGTGATAGAATCATAGGCAATCGGATGCTCCGCCGAAACCGTTTCAGGCAAACAAGTCAAGTCCATTTGTGAAACAGGATGTAAGAAAAACGGAATGGACAAACGCGGCAAATGCCACTCAGCACGCGGCGGATTGACCACTCGATGCGTCGTAGATTTCAAGTAATTATTGGTCAAGCGTTGGAGCATATCACCGACGTTGATGACGATTTCTTCTTCTTCGGGCACGACATCTTTCCATTCATTTTCCATAGTTAAAAGCTGCAAACCGCCTGCTGACGCGCCCACGAGGAGTGTAATGAGGTTAATATCTTCATGCTGCTCAGCTCTGATAGCCGATGCAGGTTCCTCACGTATAGGCGGATAATGGATAGCCCGCAGGATAGAATTGCCTTTTTCAATTTTATTGTCAAAATAATACTCACCCAAATCGAGGTGGATGGCAATGGCTTGGAGGAGTGATTTTCCTGCTTTTTCAAAAGCACGATACAATTGAATACCAGTAGCTGTAAATATGGGTTTTTCATCAATATGCACGTTGTCGGGATACAAATCCTCATCATCATCGCCGTCAGCTACTTCTTGTCCAATTTGAAAAAACTCTTTTAAGTCCGCTACGGTCGTATGCTTGGCGTGCTCTTTTCCAAAACTTGTGTACCCTCGTTGACCTGCTAAAGAAGGCACTTCATATTTTCTTTTATTTTCTACGGGCAGGGCGAAAAAATCTTTTGCCTGAGTATAAAAATCATCAATCATTGATTTAGGAATACCATGATTCACAACGCCTACAAACCCCACTTCGTGGAAAGCTTTACCCAATTCTTTGACGAACTGTTCGCGCTCTTGAGGGGTGCCATCTGTAAATCTTGATAAATCAACAACTGGGATAGCTCTTTGCTTTGTCATAATTTTGATTGGTTTATATGATGAAAAAACTCACGTAAAATCTAAGTTTTACGTGAGCAAATTTAAATAAAAATATTATTTTTTTCTTGAAAAATGCCAATTTATATACGATAAAAACGAGCAAAATGTCTTTTTTATGAAAAATTAAAATTTGGTAACTGAACAATGGTGTTTATAAAATTCTTCTACTTCACTGTCATATTTTTCAGTGAAACCCAAATTTAGAGCTTGTTTAAAATCAGCACACCCCTCAGTATTTTTATCCATTCCGACGTTTATCATGCCTCGATTGCGGAAAGCATAAGCATTTTCAGGATACAATTGAATAGAGCGATTGGCATCATCGAGTGCTCCATTAAAATCCAATAAATTCATTTTAGCCAATCCTCTATTGCTAAGTGCCAGCGGTGAATTGGGGTTTTTAGTCAAAACCAAATTGTATTGATCAATGGATTCTTGAAAACGATGTAGATTGAGTAGCGTGTAAGCCAAATCGCTATGTGCTGACAGGTTAGTGGAGTCAATGGCTATCATTTTGTTGAAATAAAATAATGCCTCTCCGCCTCTCTCCATGCGATTGAGCATTTTGCCAAGATTGTCAATGGTTGTAACAGATTGATTATCAATAGAATAAGCTTTTGAAAAATCATTATATGCACCTTGCAAATCTTTACGCAACGCTTTAGCATTGCCTCTATTATTGTAAATGAAAACTTTCATTTTTTCATCTTTCAAATATCGAAGACATTGATTGTAATCATTGATACTTTTTTCAGGCTCATTGATTGAGTAATAAAGAATGGCGCGAGAGAGAAAAACGTCGAAATACTGAGGGGTCAACTGCAGTGCTTTATTATAATCTGCCTCTGCTTTTTTAAATTCGTTGAGCATATTATAATCCTGCCCCCGATAATAATACCACTTGCTTTCGTTGGGTTCAGCAGCGATAATGTTCGTGTATAATTCGATGGCTTTTAAATAATTGCCTTTGGCATTTTCATCGCTGGCAGATTTTGCCAAATCCATAAGAGACTGTGCCGAAGCAGCGTATATGAGGAGAGAGAGAACGAGCGTATGAAAAAATTTTTCCATGTGCTTTTACATTTTAATCGGGTGAAAAAATGTACCCCCTCAGTAAAGACCTGTTTTTATAGGCAGATTTTGGCTTTAAGGGTTGAATTTTGAATATACATAATAGGTATTTTTTTGGAAATAAAAGATTGAGGTTACAGGTTTACTTATAAAAAATGTGTGCCAACTTCAATATTAAGTGGTTATAAATCAATGACTTTTACGAAATTTAAATAAAATATATGTTAATGTTCAAAAAACGAAAAAGCCTTTCCAAATCGATACATGGAAAGGCTTTTCGTTATTATTTTTAAAATATTTTTTAGAAATTAATTCTTTTTAATCTCAGCCGATGCGGTCTTAAAAGTCGCATTTTGGATAAAATCTTTCATAATCATCATCGTTTCAAAGAGGTGAACATCTTTTTTCACATCTTTGAGCCACTCATTGTTGCGAATCATTTTTGAAGTATCTTTCGCAGCTGTTAAGGCTGTAAAATCATCAGCCAAGTTTTCAGCCATAAAACCATCAATCGGTTTGATAGCATTTTCAAACTTTTTACCCATTTCTCTTTGCTTGGCTTCCAATTCTCTATAAGATTTCAAATTCAACGGATATTCCGTATTATCGCGTTGTTGTTTGATGCGATGAGCATTTTCAGCAATCAATTTAAAGGTTGAATTACTTTGAACGCGTTTAGTACTGTTTTCAGCAATCTTAGGCAATTTTTTTAAATCAACCACTGATTGAGCATATTTTACAGCACTGATTTGAGACCAAGCCATCGGGTGTTCATTGTCTTTTTCTCCAACGTTTACCTCTGAATAATTATCAGGTAAAATAATATCAGGTGTCACACCTTTCAATTGGGTAGAACCACCGTTGATACGGAAAAATTTCTGAATCGTAATTTTGATTTGACCCAAAGGCTTCACATCATTATTGCCATAAACTGCCCGATCTAAATCAAAGAAACGTTGTACCGAACCTTTACCATAAGTGTTTGAGCCAACGATAATGGCGCGGCTATAATCCTGCAATGCCGCCGCAAGAATCTCAGAAGCAGATGCACTAAATTCATTCACCATCACAATCAGCGGACCACCATATTGTACTGAGGGGTCTTTATCGTCTAAAACTTCAGGCTTATTCGTGCGATCTTTTACCTGAACAATTGGACCTTCTTCAATAAAATAACCTGACATTTTGACAACATCGCGAAGCGAACCACCACCATTATTACGCAAATCAAGGATGATACCTTTTACACCTGATTTTTTTAATTTTTCAATTTCAATCTCAACATCTTCTGCACATTGGTGACCGTCTTCTTTTTCAAAATCAGCATAAAATTTAGGCAATTTGATATATCCTATTTTTTCGCTATCTTTATTTGATTGAATCACAAGCGATTTTGCATAACCTTCATCAATAATAACTTCTTCACGAATAATTGACACCACTTTCGTTTTGCCATTCACTTTGCCTTTCACCGTCAAGCGTACCTCAGTGCTTTCGCTGCCTCTAATCATCGAAACTACTTCGTTGATGTCCATACCAGCTACATCTACAGCTTCTTTATCGCCCTGAGCTACTTTCATGATAAGGTCACCTTCTTTAAGTACGCCTTGTTTCCAAGCTGGACCGCCTATCATAATGTCTGATACTTTTGTGAAATCGCTCTCAAGGTCAGTTTGCAAACGCGCACCGATACCGATAAGGCGACCAGACATAGTGATATCAAAACTTTGCTTTTCTATCGGCTCAAAATATTCTGTATGTGGGTCATATACATTGGCAATGGCGTTCAAAAAAGTTGACAATCTATCCATCCGCTTCAATTTTTTGATGCGTTTGAAATAGTCATTGTACATTTTAGTCACCTCTGTCAAAGCAGCTTTTTGAAAATCCGCTTCCGATTTATCTTTAAAGTCAGCTTTGCCCTTTTCTTTTTCTTCCATTTTATTAGAAATACGAGACATAGTTTCGTATTTAATCATTCGACGCCATACGTCTTTCAAATCATTATCGTCTTTAGCATAAGGTTTTTTATCGCCATCCAATTCAACTGTTTCATTTTTAGTGAAATCAATTGGTTGCTCTAATGCCTCCTTGTAAAATTTTTCTGCTTTTACAATTCCAGCATCCAATAATTGAATAGACTGATTGACAAAAGTGAAATCTTGCACCTTTATCTCATCATCCAATTGAGTTTCGTATTGTTTTAAGGCAGTTATATCAGGCTGCGTTATAAAACGACGTCCTGGGTCTGCCCGATCAAGATACAATTTGAATACTTTTTTGGAAAATTCATCATTGTTCAATTGCGGATTATAATGCAGTTGGTTCATCACTTGCATCATGCTTTGAAGCAAAACAGCTTCTTTATCAGCCGCTACGGGCTTTGGACAAAAAGCTGCCATTAGTGCTACACTGGCAACGACTGTCGTCAAAATCACATTTCTAATTTTCATATTCCACCAGATTTTATACATAATTTTTAATCGTTTTTCAAAGATACTCCTTAAACGAAAAAGTTGCTCTTTTGTGTTATAAAAATATGCCAAACGCTTAATTAGTTCTATAAAACTTACCCACACGTCGTTTTTAACTTATTCATAACAAAATTATTTTCAATTGGTTGGATACAAATTTAATACCCTAATAAGGCATCGAGAAAACTATATCTGTTTTGACGAAATAATTTACCTTTGAATTGTCAATTTTAAACCAAATTTTAAAATGCCCAATTTTAAAAAAATAAAATTCAATAGAAATATATTCAAACCACTGATTGAAAATGAACATTCAGAAGAAGACATTTGGTTGACTTCTGAAAAAATTGAGGTCAAAAGCCGTTATAAAGCTGCTGATACTGAGGGGGTATCTCAACGTCAATTTGTAGCTGGTATTGCCCCTTTTTTACGAGGTCCTTATAGTTCAATGTTTGTTTCTCAACCTTGGACAATTCGTCAATATGCGGGCTTTTCAACAGCCGAAGCGTCCAACGCTTTTTATCGTCGCAATCTGGCAGGCGGACAAAAAGGGCTTTCTGTGGCTTTTGATTTGGCTACTCATCGAGGTTACGATAGCGATCATGAGCGCGTAAAAGGCGACGTGGGCAATGCAGGCGTGGCGATTGACTCGGTCGAAGATATGAAAATTCTTTTTGACCAAATCCCTCTCGATCTTATGTCAGTTTCGATGACCATGAATGGCGCGGTGATTCCAATCATGGCATTTTATATTGTAGCAGCCGAAGAACAAGGTGTCACCCCTGAAAAACTGAGTGGTACTATTCAGAACGACATTTTGAAAGAATTTATGGTGCGCAACACTTATATATATCCACCAAAAGCATCTATGCGCATCATTTCCGACATATTTGCCTTCGCTTCTAAGAAAATGCCTAAATTTAATTCGATTTCAATTTCAGGTTATCATATTCAAGAAGCAGGCGGCACGGCGGATATTGAACTCGCTTACACGCTTGCGGATGGTCTCGAATATATACGAGCAGGCTTGAAAGTGGGTTTAGATATTGATGAATTTGCCCCTCGCCTGTCATTCTTTTGGGGCATCGGCATGAATCATTTTATGGAAATTGCTAAAATGCGAGCGGCACGGATGCTTTGGGCAAAATTAGTGAAGCAATTCAATCCAAAATCTGAAAAATCAATGGCTTTGCGAACCCATTGTCAAACCTCAGGCTGGTCGCTCACGGAGCAAGATCCTTTCAACAATATTGCTCGCACATGTATAGAGGCGATGGCGGCTACACTCGGCGGTACGCAATCGCTGCACACCAACGCCCTCGATGAAGCCATTGCGTTGCCAACGGATTTTTCAGCAAAAATTGCCAGAGATACTCAGATATTTATTCAAAAAGAAACGAATATTACAAAAGCAGTTGACCCTTGGGGCGGCTCATATTATGTCGAATATTTGACCAACCAAATCGCTCAACGGGCTTGGGATTTGATTCAAGAAGTAGAAGCCCTTGGCGGCATGGCAAAAGCGATTGAAGATGGCTTGCCGAAGCTCCGAATCGAAGAAGCGGCTGCTCGAAAACAAGCGCGGATTGATAGCGGAAAGGATTTGATAGTGGGCGTCAATATTTTCAAAACGGAAGATAAATTAGACATCGATGTTTTGGACGTGGACAATGACGCTGTCCGTACATCTCAAATTGCTCGCCTCAATCATATAAAAGCAACGCGAGATACCCCCTCAGTAAAAGCCGCTTTAAAGCACCTCGAAACCGTTGCTCAAACGGGCGATGGCAACCTCCTCGAAGCTGCCATTGGCTGTGCACGAAAGCGAGCAACTTTGGGTGAAATATCGGATGCTATGGAAAAAGCATTCGGGCGATTTACCGCCGTAACTCGTTCAATATCAGGTGTTTATAGTAACGAAATAAAAATGAATGATGATTTTAAAAAGGCTCAATTATTAGCCGATGAATTTGCTAAACTTGAAGGTCGCCGCCCCAGAATTATGATTGCCAAATTGGGTCAAGACGGTCATGATAGGGGAGCTAAAGTGATTGCTACGAGCTTCGCTGACTTGGGTTTTGATGTGGATATTGGTCCACTTTTTCAAACCCCAGCCGAAGCTGCCCGCCAAGCGGCTGAAAATGATGTGCATATTATTGGCATTTCGTCTCTCGCCGCCGGGCATAAAACCCTTGTGCCTGAGACGATTGCAGAACTCACAAAACTTGGTCGGGAAGATATACTCATCATCGTAGGTGGTGTGATTCCAGCGCAGGATTATGATTTTCTCTATAAAAATGGAGTAGCTGGAGTCTTTGGTCCAGGTACGGTGATTGCGAAAGCAGCTACGCAAATTTTGGAAATGATGATAAATGGGTTGGATACTGAGGGGGTATAAATTATTTCTGAGGCGCATTCAAAATAGCCAATATTTCTTTCACCGTCATCTTGCCTTCTTGGCGATGTAAGAGTTTCCCTTTCTTATCGTAGAGCCTCAGCATGGGTACAGCGGTGTAATCAAAATAGTTATGCATTTGTTTTTCATCGTCTTTTAGAAGAAAATACTGAGGGGGTAGTCCTTCCGTAAATTTGAGAATATTCACCCGCTTATGACCACTCACCAGCACGACATTGATGTCTTTAAAAGCAGTACCACTATTAGTCAATTCCTTGACCATGCCATAGCAATACTCGCATTTAGTACTGAAATAAAAAAACAAAGTTGGCTTATCCGCTGCCAAATTTTGATTCGTTTTAAGCATACTATCTTTCGCTGTAAAAAAACGAAAAGTTGGCAAAATAGGTTTTTCAACCGGCGTATTTTGAGCTTGAAGAGCCGCACTAAAAATAAGAAATGCAATAATGGAAGTAATTTTCATGCTTTATTTTTTTTATAACAATATCTACTTTATGGTATAAACTCTTGGAAAGTTCAAAACTTTCCAAGAGTTGTTCTAAAAATGGGTTTGTTTCACAAAGTAGATTATTGCATTTTTATTGAAATTGAAATTAAATAATTTTCATCATAAACAGTTGACTTTCAGCGACTTAAATATTCACTATTCAACTCTTAACTCAAAACTCTCAACTATTTAAGCTTCTGCTTCTTTCCCTCTACCTGTAAAAAAACGCCATGCTGCGCCACCTGCTGCAGCCAAAGCAATAAAGATGACTTTTCCAAATTTCAAGAGAACAGCGAACAAACCCACCTTCGCCAAAACCTTCCCAGCCACCAAACCGCCAATTGTCCAAGCCGCTACTTTATCTGCCGAAGGGTTGAAATCAGCATATTTATTGCCTTCATTGAACTCAATACTGCCCAGAACGGCTGCTATTTTTTCATTGATTTCAGGCAAGTTATCCATGCCACCCACTGCGTTCAAAACGAGAACACCTTTCCGACCCAAGACTCTAATATTATAGTTCAAAGTATGTTCTTTTTCATCTCCGAAGGCAATTTCCTTAGCCCAATGCAGCACTTTTTTATCTTTATCGTAATATGGTTTCTGAGCCCAACCAACGATATGAACAGCCGAAAAACCCATTTTAACACGCTCGGCATTGGCTTCTGCTTCGCCTTCGTTCATCTCTTTCATGAGGTCGTCGTAGTTAATTTTATCTGCGTCATCGTCTTTTACAAAGCCCATATCGTCATATTCGATGACAAAAGCCCAACTGCCTGCTTCAGTGACGCCTAATTTTTCAGGCACGATTAAGCCATAGAGTTTATCACTTTCATTTTTAGGATTGCCCCAAACGTCGTAAATAACATATTTGGCTTGAGGGGCATCAAGGAAGCGGAAGCCCGCAGGCACTTTCAATTTGGCTAAATTATCGCCGATAACAATATCACCCGTTTGATATTTCAATGTTTTTTCAATATCATCGACCACTATTTCGGTAGAATCAGTGGACTCATTTTTCGGCTTCGGTTTTTCTTTAGCAAATGCACAAAATGTGCTGATGAGAAGTGCAAGTGTTAAAATCGGTTTTTTCATAATTTTAGAAACTTTTAAAAAGGATTTAGGTAAATTAATTTTGCCTATTTTTTACCTTTTTATATATTAATAAGTTACATTTTAAATGATAATTCTTTGTTTTTAAGTGTTAAATAATAAAAAAAGGTGTCCAACAAAAGTCGAACACCTTTCCCAAAATTTTGTATTAAAATTTATTCTAATTGTAAATGCAAATCTTTTGGATATTTGACGGTGTAATTGAATTTTAATTTTTGTTCTTTTCCACCTGAAACGTTTAGTTTCCAAGTCAATTTGCCCGTTGTTTTGTCCAATTCAGCCTCTTTAGCTTCGTTTTCAATTTCAATATCTTTATTGACTGAAAGCGGTAGTTGGTCTTCAACAATAATATTAATGGCTTGCGATTTTTTATTTCTTATGGCAATTTCAAAGCCTCGTGAATCAGTTCTTTTATTACTCAAAAATCCTTTTTTAGTAAAATCATTGAGTTTAGTCCGCGTCACAACCACATTTTTATCTCTACCCAACGAAATATTTAAAGTGTCGTTGGTATTTTGAGTATTCAAGTAGGTTTTACCTAAATATGTGCCTTCAAAAAACAAATTGGCTTCCCCACTCAGCAAATTATATTGCTCCCAATTAGTTACTTGCGCTGTCAAAAATGCATCGCGGTCAATTTTGGGCGTGACATAATATTGATAAGTGGCTGGTGTATTCACTTCTTTTATCTCCACAGCATTATATTTTCCATCATTCGGAATGGTATAAGGCAGGTCAATATCGTAAGAAGTAGTTGTGGCTTCTTGCTTTTCGACGGTTATTTCGGCAGAGGAGGTTTTAGAATCGAAAGATGGTAAATCATCATTCGTATTAATTCTTTCCTTTCTTTTAGTGCCATAACCAACTACAACCATTTCATTTAAGGGCATAGCCTCACCTAAACTAATATTCAAAACAGGTTGCGTAATGGCTACTTCTTCGGCTGAGTAACCGACAGAACTGATAACAATAATATTAGCATCATTCGTCAAATCAAGTTCATAATGACCATTTAAATCAGTCACTATTCCTTTACTTGTGCCTCTAATCACGACTGCAGCTCCTGCTAAAGGCTCACCTTGAGCATCAGTAACAATGCCGCTAATATGCCGAATACTCGGATTGCGTTTGAAATAAGATAAATCCGCTTTATTTTTTTTATAAATATAGCGCGTACCTAAACGCCACGGTTGCAACTCTGGCTTGCTTCCACTTTCGGAAGGGTTGCCCGTTGAGAGTGTGAGACGGACTTCTTTCCATTCCTCGCCTGTGCTTTGCGAGACGTTGGCTTTCATCGTCATACTGAGGGGGGATGCAATGTCCTTCACGCGGAGGTCGTAATTGGGGTACCAACTGGCATTCGGCACAATATAATTGATTTGAAACTTGCCTGATGTAGCCGATTTGGCATTAATCATCACGTGGATTTCGCTTGTTGGGTCTGATTTTCGAGCGTTGAGTTGCGCCAATTGAGCATTTATTTTGCCTAAATCTGCCCGCAATTTATCTAAGGTTTTATTGGTAATTGCTCTTTTACTTAAAATATTTTCCAACTTAACTTCTTGATAATCAACGACTTGCTTCAAATCTTCCAATTTCATGGCATTATTTTGAATGCCTAAAAGCTGTACTTGATTCCGTTGTAACATCGCTTCTTGCTGTTGCAAAACGGTCACTTTATCAGCCTCTATGGATATTTTATCTGCTAAAATATCGCGTTGTTGTTCAAGGATTTTGACCGTATCTTTTTTCTCAGGCTCTTCAAAATAATTCATCTGATGCACCACCGACATCACTATAAAATCACCTTCGCCTTTCACTTGAACGCTTTGCGCATCCATATTCGGCGTTAAGCCTTTAAAAACAAGTTCTGTCTTGCCTGTACTGAGGGGGGCATTTGCAGCCCGCATTACTTGCGCACCATTGAAAAATACAGTTACATGTTGGATTGTGCTGCTGACAGGCTGCTGTTTGGCTTGAGCAAAAGCCACGATTGGGCAAAAAGCCAAGAGAAAAGCAATAATTTTCATCATGAAATGGGTTTTAAATTAAAACAAAATGTTAGAAAATAAGCGATAAATGCATTTTAGATAAAATTCTAACCTAAGATGCAAAACCGACTTATTTCCATAAAGAGTTAAAAAACCATTTCGTGAGAAAAAATATTTGAGTTGAAAATTGAGAGTTTAGAGTTGAAAATGGTTCGCATTGCATTAATTTTCAACTCTCAATTTTCAACTAAATCAATAGTCTTGTTCAATCCGTCCATTATCGAGAATTTCAAATCGGTGGGTTTTGGTGCTATCGGCTACGTATTCTTTACCCGTTTCTTCGACGCCTTCAGCTATTTGAATAGAAAAATCTTCTTTGATGAATGCCAATATTCGCTTCACTGCTTGACCCACGACCTTTGTGCCTGCAATGGCTTTTTTATCAATCATTGTCCCCAATTTAGCATCATACGTTGCTAAAACGTAATCATAACTCAGCAGAGTGGCTTTCCAATAGACGATGGCTTTGTAGGTTTTATTTTCAACAGGCAATTGAAAACAAGCGATATATTCCGTCAATTCATCATCGGGCAAAGTGGTTTCATAGTGCGTGATATATTCCGCAATCATGGGCGGCGGCATAGGGTCATTTTCATTCGAAAAATCATGATGTGAATCATCCCGCAACGTAACGGGCAACTCAACAATAGGAAATTTTTTAAGGAAATGGTCAAATTTGATAGTCATAACTTTGATTTAAAATGAGATTGCAAATGTCTTTTAATTTTTTGAAAAAATACTGAGGGGGTGCGTTTTATTTAAAAAAATTCTAAATAAAGTAGTGTTAAATTTAAAAAGGGAACATAAATTTGCTGATAAGGTTTTAGTATATAGTTTTGTAGATATGTTGAAAACACTGACCATATTATTACGATAAACTAACTTTTTCTCAAATTTCTCAACTAAATTGCTTTACAAAAGCTCTGAATTGAATATGAAGTGGTTAACTCATTACTTGACATCCTCGATTGGTCGAAAGCTGACCATGAGCTTAACGGGCTTGTTCCTCATTCTTTTTCTCATCGTCCATTTGGTGGGCAATCTTCAATTGCTCAAAGATGATGGCGGCGAAGCGTTTAATAAATACACGTACTTTATGACGCACAATCCGCTGATCAAAACGATTTCTTACGGGCTTTATGCTTTCATTATTTTGCATACGATTCAAGGCATTCTGCTTTGGCTCGCCAATCGCAAAGCGAAAGGGCAGACTTACGCCGTGAAAACGACTCCGCCGGGCGTGAATTGGGCTTCACAAAATATGGCATTACTGGGCACTTTGATTCTTTTTTTCCTTATCATTCACATGGGTGATTTTTGGTTGAAAATGAAGATGGGCGAAATGACAATGCAGCCTTATAAAGATTTTGCTGATGGCGAACCAATTGCTAATTTGTATGCGCGGGTAGCTGAGGCTTTCATGAATCCGCTTATCGTTGGCTCGTATGTGGTGGCTCAGGTGGTTCTATTTTTCCATTTGAGTCATGGCTTTCAGTCGGCTTTTCAGACCTTGGGGGTGAATCATCCTAAATATACGCCGTTCATCAAGGGTTTTGGTACGGTCTATTCCATCATTGTTCCTTTGGGATTTGCACTTATTCCCATTATTTATTTTTTTACAAAATAAATTGTTTTAAATTAAAGAAAATATACATCCTAAAATAAAATGGCTAAAGAAATAAACGTCAATGGTAGAAATATAAAGGTGAGTGATCGCCAATTGGAGTCAAAAGCTCCAGCAGGTGACATTTCCGAAAAGTGGCTGAATTATAAAGCTGCTATGCCTCTCGTATCGCCTGCAAATAAAATGCGGATAGATATAATAGTGGTTGGAACGGGTTTGGCAGGTGCTGCGGCTGCGGCTTCATTGGGTGAGTTGGGGTATAATGTAAAAGTATTTACTTACCACGATTCTCCTCGTCGGGCGCATTCGATTGCTGCACAAGGTGGTATTAATGCTGCTAAAAACTATCGGAATGATGGTGATTCAGTGCATCGCTTATTTTATGATACTATAAAAGGTGGCGACTATCGCGCTCGTGAATCCAATGTACATCGTTTGGCAGAGGTTTCTACTGAAATTATTGACCAATGCGTAGCGCAAGGTGTGCCTTTCGCACGTGAGTATTCGGGCATGTTGGACAACCGTTCGTTTGGCGGTGTGCAAGTGTCGCGGACATTTTATGCACGTGGACAGACGGGACAGCAATTGTTGATTGGGGCATATCAAGCCCTCAGTCGTCAAGTAAAAACGGGTGCAGTTAAGTTGTACAATCGTCATGAAATGTTGGATGTTGTAGTTGTAGATGGTAAAGCCCGAGGCATTATTGCTCGAAATCTTTTGACAGGTGAGTTAGAAAGACATGCAGGTCATGCAGTTGTTTTGGCAACTGGTGGTTACGGCAATGTTTTTTATCTTTCGACCAATGCCATGATGTGCAATGTGACGGCTGGTTGGCGGGCGCATCGGCGTGGCGCATACTTTGGCAATCCTTGTTTTACACAAATTCACCCAACGTGTATCCCTGTTACAGGCGATTATCAATCAAAATTAACTCTAATGTCTGAATCATTGCGAAATGATGGACGGGTTTGGGTGCCGAAAAGAAAAGAAGATTGCGGTAAACATCCGAATGAAATAGCAGAACAAGACCGTGATTATTATCTCGAACGCATTTATCCTGCTTTCGGTAACCTTGTCCCGCGTGACGTGGCATCAAGGGCAGCTAAAAATGTATGTGACGATGGACGCGGCGTTGGCAAATCAGGTTTAGCCGTTTATTTGGATTTTACAGCCGCTATTGAGCGCATGGGAGAGGATAAAGTAAGAGAGCGTTACGGCAATCTATTTGATATGTATGCAAAAATTACCGACGAAAATCCATATAAACAGCCGATGCGAATTTACCCAGCCGTGCATTATACAATGGGTGGCGTTTGGGTGGACTATAACCTTGAATCGACAATATCCAATCTTTTTGTAGCAGGAGAAGCTAATTTCAGCGATCATGGAGCGAACCGTTTAGGAGCTTCGGCTTTGATGCAAGGTTTGGCGGATGGTTATTTCGTTCTGCCATACACTATCGGGACGTCTCTATCAAAAGATATTCGGACAGGTAAAATTTCTACAGATTCACCTGAATTCGCAGAAGCAGAAGCTGCCACTAAATCTCGTATTGATAAATTATTGAATTGCCAAGGCAATCAATCCGTTGAAAGTTTCCACCGCCGCTTGGGCAAAATTATGTGGGAATATTGCGGCATGGCTCGGAATGCGGAAGGCTTGAAAAAAGCCATTGCGATGATAGCTGAATTGAGGGCTGAATATTATAGAGATGTGTTTGTACCGGGCAGTTCAAATGACTACAATCCTGAGCTTGAAAAGGCTTTGCGTGTAGCAGATTTTATTGAATTAGGCGAGTTGATGTGTATTGATGCACTGAATAGAGACGAATCTTGCGGGGGGCATTTCCGAGAAGAATACCAAACGCCAGAGGGTGAGGCATTGCGTCAAGACGATAAATTTGCCTACGTGGCAGCATGGGAATTTTCAGGCGACCCATCCGACCCCATTTTGAATAAAGAAGAATTGGTTTTTGAAAATATTAAATTGACAACGAGGAGTTATGCTTAACACCCCCTCAGTATTTTGATGTTTTTTTTGATAAAATAAAGAAAAATGGCAAAAATTTCAAAAGCAAAAATCCAAAGAACGGTGAAACGGTTGGCTGAAACATATCATCCTATTGCTATCTATCTCTTTGGGTCGTATGCTTGGGGTAAGCCAAATGAGGATAGTGATGTAGATTTAATGATTGTGGTTTCGGATGATACGCTTGTTGATTGGGATTTTAAAAGAAATATAAAAAAGGCACTTTGGGATATTTATGATTTTCCTATTGATATAGCTATCAATAAAAGTTCTAATTTTATAAGTCAAGCTGAACACCCATCTACTTTACAATTCAAGATTACTAAAGAAGGTAAAAAACTATATGAGCATTCTTGAATGTATTTAAAATTTCGATACCATGATAGCAAAAGAAAAAATACAAGAAGTAACAAATAGATTGGTAGAAGCCTATCATCCTATTGCTATCTATTTATTTGGATCTTATGCTTGGGGTGAGCCGAATGAGGATAGTGATATAGATTTGATGATTGTTGTTTCAGATAAATTCAACTCAGAATGGGATTATAGGAAAAAAGGGAATCGCGCTTTGGCGGGTGTGGGAGTGAGTGTTGATTTTTTATTCAATACGCCTGAAGACTTCAAAAAACGAGCAAAATTGAGACCCAATTTAGAATACCTTATTAAACAAAACGGCATCAAAATATATGAAATCGTATGAAGAGTGGTTATATAAGGCTGAGCAAGATTTAAAATCTGCAAAACTTCTTTTAGCCAATGAGCTAACAAGTCCAGCTATTTATCATACTCAACAATGTGCAGAAAAAGCATTAAAGGCATTTTTAGCGTATAAAAATATGATTATACCTAAATCACATAATTTAGATGAATTATGCCTAAAATGCTGCGAATTAGACCAACTTTTTGATTCGATTTATATGAGTGCAATAGATTTAAACGGTTTCGATGTTCGCTTTCGTTATCCTGGAACTGTTTTAGACCCCTCAGTAAAAGATGTCCAAAATGCTATTATAGATTCTGAATTGATTTTCGACTTCGTAAAATCAAAATGTATTTAAATTATTCATTATTTCCGAAGGGATGCCTTCGGCACAATCACTTATAAATTATTATAAAATGAAACTTAATCTGAAAATCTGGCGGCAAGGCGGCAAATATAATACAGGGCAATTGGTGAATTATGCACTTGATGGTGTAGATGCGCACATGTCTTTCCTCGAAATGCTCGACGTTTTGAATGAGCAATTGATTTCTAAAAAAGAAGAGCCTGTGGCTTTTGAGCATGATTGCCGCGAAGGTATTTGTGGAACGTGTTCATTGGTCATCAATGGTCGTCCACATGGTCCTTGGAAAGCGACTACGACTTGCCAACTCCATATGCGCGAGTATAAAGATGGCGATACCATCGTCGTTGAGCCATATAGAGCAAAGTCATTCCCTGTTATCAAGGATTTGGTAGTTGATCGCTCAGCATTTGACCGCATTATTCAAGCTGGAGGATATATTTCAGTTGGTACGGGTCAAGCACAGGATGGCAACGCCATTCCTGTTGGTAAAGAGCTGGCATCTAAGGCGTTTGATGCTGCGACTTGTATTGGTTGTGGTGCTTGCGTAGCGGCTTGTCCGAATGGTTCGGCTATGCTTTTCACATCGGCTAAAGTTTCGCACTTATCACTGTTGCCTCAAGGTCGTCCAGAAGCGGCTCGTCGGGTGCAATCTATGGTGACTCAACATGATACTGAGGGGTTTGGCATGTGTTCAAACATAGGTGCTTGCGAAGCAGAATGTCCAAAAGAAATTAGTCTTGAAAATATTGCTCGTTTGAATCGGGAATATAATTCGGCTTCGTTTACGGCGGACTTAGAAAAAGCAGAAGCAGCGGGAATTTAAATAAAACAATTTGTTTTAAATAATAAAAAAGGCTTCATCTCAGATGAAGCCTTTTTTTTATTGCCAATTGAAAGTATATCGTTAAGATTTTTTAGTCAATCTCTGAGTGGTCAATACTTTATTCGTTTTGCCGATTAATTGAATGACGTATAAACCATTTGGCAAATCGCCAATTTCATACCGCTCACCTTTCATGACTTCAAAAGTTTTTATTTTACGACCGACTAAATTAAAAACATAAATATTTCTAACCGCATCATCATTCGTCACTGTGATATATTCAGTAGCTGGATTCGGAAATACCGATGCACTTGGAGTATTCCAATCAAGTTTTTTTTCGGCTTGTGCAAAAGCACCTAATGATAATAAACAAATTAAACAAGCGAGTATATTTTTTTTCATAAGCTATAAGTTTGAGAATATCAATATATGGTTTTCGGAAAAATTTATTCTGCAAGTTACACAATAAAAGTTATAAAATCAAGGAGCATTTCTTGACTTTAAGATTTTTTTAACTATATGAATATATTTACACATGATAAAATCTAACAAATAAAAATAATAATCATACCAAATTCATTGATTATCATTAATTTATAAAATTATTTTTAAATTATTTGTAATATTTATTTTTATGTATTCATTTAAAAATATAAATGTTAATTTAAATTTAAAACTTACCCCCTCAGTATGTTAGTGCTTTTACGGTTGAAAAAATTAAACAATTTTTATAAGTTTCAAAAAAAAATGCTTTTCTGAAATCAATCAGAAAAGCATTTTTTTTTAATAAGGCAGGTATCACTTGTTAGTGGCTGCTACTTTTTTTGCAGGCGCTTTTTCGGTTTTAGCAGCCATTGAAGTAGAAGCTTTAGCTCCTTTTTCGCAGCAAGATTTGCCAGATTGAGCGCAAGAAGCTTTTTCTTCTGCTGAGCAAGAAGCTTTAGCCATTGCTGAACATTGCTCTTTCTTTTGAGGCGCTTTGTTTGTAGTAGCTGCCGTTGGTTCTGTCTGTGCGCTGGCTGCCAATGCTGTAAAGCTGGCAAACGCAAACATCAAAAAGATTTTTTTCATAACGGATAGATTTATTTAAAAGTTTTAAAAAATTAAGTTTTACAATTCAAAAATAATGCAAATTATTTGAAACAACAAATCCTTTAACATTCAAGGCATTTTTCAAGCGATTTTAACTAAAAAATACAATTTTTCTAACCTTGTGATATTTTTATGATAAAATTTATGATATTTTACGCGACTTATCATTTGAAACAATTTTTATATAAAGACATTTTCTGTTAAAATACAAGATGAATTTTTTAAAACTGTATAAAAATCCCAATAATCGCATTTTATGGCTTGTGTTAGTGGGTTATTTTTTAGTATCTGCTTATTTTACTATTTGGACATATTATCGACAATCTGATCTATCTGAAAAGAGTGCATTGTTGCGACTTGAAGGTATTGTCAATTCTTTAGCCCTGCAAATTAATGGTGATTTGCATCATCAATTGACGGAGCGTTATCAACTTCAAGATGCTATTCTTTTCAATACGCAGGATACCGATTATTACAATATTCATCATGCTTTGCGCATGAATTATGAAGCCAATATGCTCAAATCGCCTGTTTATACGATGGTTTTCGACAGTGCCAAACAACATTTTGAGTTTGTTGCTACTTCATCAGATACCCCTTATTTTCGCCATATCTACGATTCGTTCAATCCGATTTTAAAAGCTCAATATACTGAGGGGGGGGTGATTCCGATGTATACCGACCGTTTTGGCATGTGGCTTTCCGCGTTTGCTCCCATACGCAATGCACATGGTGTGCCTGTGGGCGTGGTGATGGTAGATGAGAATTTTGAACAATTTGTTGGAAAAGCAAAGGCTGTAGCTCTTAAAAACCTCTTAATTTCACTTTTTATCATTTTACCTGTCATTTTATTGCTCATTTATTGGCTACAGCGGATGATTTTTAGAGAAGCGCGAATGAGAAAAAGCTTAGAAGAAGCCTATGATTCCAATCTCCAAATGAGCCATCAACTTGAAGAAAGCCTTGAAAAATTATCGTCTGTGGATAAGCTGCGGAAAGAAATGATTGCCAATATTTCGCATGATTTGCGTACGCCATTGACCAGCCTTTCGGGCTATATCGAAACCCTTTTTATGCGTCGGCATAATATAACAATGGACGAACGAGAACGCTATTTGACTATCGCTATTAAAGAATCAGAGCGTTTAAAAAAACTGATTGACGATCTTTTTGAACTCTCAAAATTAGAATCTAATCAAATTAAAATTCAGATTGAACCGTTGCCAATTGCCGAACTTTTGCAGGATGTGATGGCTAAATATGAAGTCATTTGTAAAAAGAAAAATATTAGTCTATCCAGCAATTTGTCTGAAAATACCCCTTGGGTAGAAGGTGATTTAAAACTGATTGACCGAGTTTTGCAAAATTTATTGGATAATGCCATTCGATACAATTTTACTGAGGGGGGTAAGGTAGATTTATTGATTCAAACGATTGATATGCCTTCAAAAATGCTTGAAATTAAAATCATCAATACAGGCGAAACTATAGACCCCTCAGTATTGCCGCATGTTTTTGACAGATATTTTAAAACAATCAGCATGGATGGGAGTACAGGTCTGGGATTAGCCATTGTGAAAAAAATTATTGAGCTGCACAATTCTGATATTTATGTAAAAAGTAACAATAATCAGACGAGTTTTGCTTTTAGTTTACCCATATATCAGAGTGTCACAAAATGAGCATTATCTTACATAACAACTCAATACGTGGCATAACTTTTAATAGTTATTTTCAAATTATGCTTTGGTTTTCTCAAATTTAAAATTGTATCTTTGACTTATAGGATTTTTTTAAATCCATCCTGTACTTTTTACGAAATTTTGCAACGGACTAACTAAAACTAACCAATCAATCAATGGCTACGGCTCAACGAATCCAACAATCTCAACAATCCTCCCAAACTCTTACCATCGAATTGACCACGCCTGTGGATGATAGCCGTCCGGTGTATCTGGTGGGCAACTTTAATAATTGGAATGTTGATGAACAACGTTTTAGGCTTCGCCGATTGTCTCAAGGCAAATTTATTTTTACATTCCCTCCAGATTTGATTTTACCCAAACATTTGGAATATAAGTATGTGCGTGGTGGTTGGGAAAATAAGGAACTTGATGAGTTTGGAAACAGTACGAACAATCGTGTTTTGGAAAACCCACAAGGGTTTGTTTACGATTTTGTACCGCGTTGGTCAAATTATGGCTTGACATTTAACCCGTCATTTTCGCCTAAAGTAAAGGTCATTAGTGAGCAATTTGAAATTCCGCAGTTGAAAAAAAAACGGAAAGTGACCGTTTTGCTGCCTTATAATTACGATAAAAGAATTGAAAAACATTATCCTGTTTTATATCTCCATGATGCCCAAAATCTTTTTAATCCTAATTCACCTTATGGCAATTGGGCAATTGATAAAAAATTAGCAGTTTTGGCAGAAAAAGGTTTAGGTGACATCATTGTCGTAGCAGTTGATCATGCGGGAACGGAACGAATGAATGAATTTTTACCTATCAAAAGCCAATTAGGTGTTTCGGAAGGAAAAAAATATGTCCGGTTTATGGCTGAAACCTTAAAGCCATATATAGACAGCCACTTCAGAACCATGCCCGAACGCTCTCATACAGGCATGGGTGGCAGCTCAATGGGCGGCTTAATCACCGCTTATGCTGCCTTGATGCTGCCTGATGTATTTGGAAAATTCTTGGTTTTTTCACCATCTTTATGGATAACAAGGCATGTTCATTTCGATTCTATTCCATTTTTTCAACCCAACGCAACAAAAATATATGTTTACGTTGGTGGAAAAGAAGGTTCAGGCATGATTCCGAATGTAAAAAAACTACGGGATAGCATCAAAAATCAAGGCTTTGAAAGCTCATCGGTTCAAATTAAATTAGCCATAGACCCTCAAGGATTGCATTCTGAATCACGATGGGGTGAGGAATTTCCAAAAGCTGTAGAATGGTTGTTTTTTAATTAAAATCAGAGTATCAAACCTTCGCTCGAATGGTGGGCTTTGTAGCGTCCTTTTCCAAATTGAGTGCCATTAAATGCTTCCGCTTTACGCAATTCTACTTGCATTTCTTTAGGTAATTGTATAAAATTAGCACATTTTATAGAGCAACAACTATTAAATTGCGCTGCACAATTGTCGCATTGAATGAAAAGAAGATGGCAGGCATCATTGGCGCAATTTTTATGTGTATCGCAAGGCTGTCCGCATTGATGACATTTAGCCACTATTTCAGGTGAAATTCGCTCGCCCAATCTTTCATCAAAAA
Source organism: Saprospiraceae bacterium (assembly GCA_043744275.1). Taxonomy (GTDB): domain Bacteria; phylum Bacteroidota; class Bacteroidia; order Chitinophagales; family Saprospiraceae; genus JAAFJT01. The sequence goes on along the minus strand of JAYTUY010000241.1, from coordinate 10,720 downwards.
CGAAATTTACGCCCTTAAATTTATTTTTCAAGCCTTCCTTTTTCGCTTGTTTGGCATATTGAATAATGCCGCCATCTAATTGAAACACGTTCTTGAAGCCTTTATGTTTAAACCAAGCACTGGCTTTTTCGCAGCGAATACCGCCTGTGCAATACATCACTACATTTTTATCTTCTTGACCCCTCAGTATTTCCTCCGCCACATTGAGTTCTTCCCGAAAAGTTTCCACATCAGGGCGAATCGCACCTTCAAAATAGCCGACTTCACTTTCGTAATGGTTGCGCATATCTATCAAAATAGTATTCGGGTCATCGGTCAACTTGTTAAAATGAGTGGCGTCCAAATGTGTTCCTGTATCCGCAGGGTCGAAACTGGCATCGTCCAAACCATCTGCTACTATTTTAGGGCGCACTTTTATAGCTAATTTGAAAAACGATTTGCCATTATCGTCTACCGCAATATTTAAGCGAACGCCGTTCAAAAAAGGAATAGAATAAAGCGTTTCTTTGAATAATTCCACACCGTCTGTTGGTACAGAAATTTGTCCGTTGACCCCCTCAGTAGCGACGTAAATTCTGCCCTTCGTACCGATGGCGTTGAGCATCAGAAATAGCTCATCTCTAAATGTGGCAGGCTCCGTGATATGGTGGTATTTGTAAAAAGAAATGGTCATGCGCGATTCCGCGCTCTCGTGCATCTGTTTGATAAGCACCTCCCGATTCACTCGGTTGTGAAGACTTGATTTTTTCATATTTAAAACGCTACACCGTTTGCAGGACGGCTGTTTTTTTGAGGTGCAAAATTACAAAAAAATTAAAAGAGGCAATACATTCCATTTTTATTATATCTTCATTGTCTATTAAAATTAAAACCAACTACATCCATCATGAAAAAACTCTTAAAATTTCTCTTCATTATTCTCTTTATCATTGGCTTATTCACCTTAAATGCTGTATGGCAATCAGGCAGTTTCAAGATCATTGAAAATAGCTTTGATGGAACATGTCAAAAAATAGCTGGCTTGTCAGGGGTTGAAGATATAACTATTGACCAAACGACCGGCATTGCTTTCCTTTCTTCCGACGACCGTTGGGCTAAATCATTGAGAAAAACCCTAATAAAAGGAGCTATTTACACATTAAATCTAAATGACTCCATGCCGAACCCCCTCAGTATGACGGCACAATTTGCCGATGAAGACTTCCATCCGCACGGCATTTCGCTTTACAAAACGTCCGCAGGGAAAAAGATGCTATTCGTAGTCAATCATAAAAAATTAGAAAATACTATTGAAATATTTGAATATAAAAATGACTCTTTGATTCATCAAAAAACGATTTCTGATGCCTTGCTCGTAAGCCCAAATGACGTGGTGGGTATAGGAGAGAGAGCCTTTTATTGCACCAATGACCACAATGAAAAAGCGAGTGCTTGGCGAAGCATCAAGGATTTAATGACCATTGGAACAGGTAATGTCTGTTATTTTGACGGTCAAAAAATGCACGCCACAACGATTGAAAGCATCAAATATGCCAATGGCATCAATATAAGTGCCGATGGTAAAAAACTCTATGTCGCTTCCACAAGCGGTAAGAAAATACTCTTTTATGACCGCGATATAACGACTGGTAAGCTCACTCAATATAATGAATGGGATGCCAACACAGGGGTTGACAATATCGAATTAGACCCCGATGGCAATCTCTGGATAGGGTGTCATCCTCAAATGCTCAAATTTCTCTCTCATGCTAAAGATGAATCCAAATGGTCGCCTTCCGAAATCATTAAAATCACCATATTGAGTAATGGGCAAATAGAACAAAAAATGATTTATATGAACGATGGTTCTGAGATTTCAGGCTCGTCTGTAGGAGCCGTTTATAAAGATAAATTGTTGATGGGACCCGTTTTTCAAAACTATATTGTATTAGGAGAGATGAAATAGTATAAGTTTATTGAAATGAAAATAAGTAGTTGCCAGTTTTTAGCTTTTAGTATTTAGAGACATAAAGTGTTTAAATTAAATGAATTATACTTCTAAATACTCTAAACTAAAAACCAAACACTACTTATCTTTGCTATTCGGCACGCAACAATTATCTTTCAAATAAGCTAAACTTCTCATTGAGCATGTTCCCTCCTAATCAAAATCCAGAGCAAATAGCTCGCGATAGAATTGACCAAAAACTGATTCAAAGCGGTTGGATTATTCAAGACAAAAAGGCGATGAACCTCAACGCTACTCTCGGTGTGGCAGTGAGAGAATACCAAACTGAAGTAGGTCCTGCTGATTATGTGCTTTTCATTGATAAAAAACCTGTGGGCATTATCGAAGCCAAACGAGAAGAAGAAGGGCATCGGCTCACTATTCATGAAGACCAATCTACGGAATATGCGGCTGCCAAACTCAAGTATATTCAAAATATGACTTTGCCTTTTGTCTATGAAAGTACAGGCACTGTCACTCATTTTACGGATTATCGTGATCCCAAGCCCCGTGCACGAGAGGTTTTTACATTTTATCGTCCTGAAACCTTGCATGAATGGATAAAGCAAGATAAAACATTGCGTACGCGTTTGCACGATATTCCTGCCTTGAATATGGAACATCCTGATAAAAGCGGGACTGAGGGACTGCGTGATTGTCAAATTAAAGCTATTATCAATTTGGAAGTTTCCTTCAAAGACCAACGCCCGAAGGCTTTGATTCAAATGGCAACGGGTTCGGGTAAAACGTTTACAGCCATTACTTTTATTTATCGCCTTTTGAAATATGCCAAAGCCAAGCGCATTTTATTTTTAGTGGATACCAAAAACTTAGGCGAGCAAGCGGAAGGCGAGTTTAGAAGTTTCATCGCTAACGATGATAATCGCCTTTTTACAGAATTGTATGGCGTCACTCGGCTCAATAGTTCATTTATTCCCAACGATAGCCATGTTTATATCAGCACTATTCAACGGATGTATTCTATTTTGAAAGGAACAGAATTGGATGAAAGTGCAGAGGAGGAAAATCCCAACGAAACTCGTTTTGTGAAAAAAGAACCCATGCCTGTGGTGTACAGTGAAAAAGTGCCAATGGAATTTTTTGATTTTGTAGTCATTGATGAATGTCACCGAAGCATTTATAATCTTTGGAAACAAGTTTTAGATTATTTTGATGTTTTTCAAATTGGTTTGACTGCTACACCTGATAACCGCACTTATGGTTATTTCAATCAAAATGTGGTGAGTAATTACGGGTATAGCGAAGCGGTGATTGATGGTGTTTTAGTGCCTTATAATGTTTTTACTATTCAAACCCAAATTACTAAATCGGGAGCTAAAATCATGTTGGATGAGTTCGTAAGCAAGCGAGAACGTCTCACTCGCAAGCAAATTTGGGAAGCTGTAGATGAAGATATTGAATATGCTGGCAAGCAGTTGGATAAAGATATTGTCAATCCAAGTCAAATGCGTACTATAATTAAAGCTGTCAAAGAACATTTACCCGTTATGTTTCCTGATCGCTTCGATACTGAGGGGGTATTTGAAGTGCCCAAACTTTTGATATTTGCTAAAACAGATAGCCACGCCGAAGACATTATCGAGATAGTGAGAGAGGAATTTGGTGAAGGCAATCAATTTTGTAAAAAAATAACCTACCGCAGTGACGAAGACCCCAAATCAGTGCTGCAACAATTCAGAATGGCATATTATCCACGCATTGCCGTTACGGTGGATATGATTGCGACAGGTACGGACATCAGACCGCTTGAAGTGCTGCTTTTTATGAGGGATGTCAAAAGTCGTAGTTATTATGAACAAATGAAAGGCAGGGGCACTCGCACAGTGTCTTTGGATGATTTGCAACGGGTGAGCACTACTGCCAAATATAGCAAAGACCATTTTGTCATTATAGATGCCATTGGCGTAGAGCAATCGCAGAAAACGGATAGCCGTCCTTTGGAAAAAGCCCCTGGACTGAGCCTTAAAGATGTGATGATGAATATTGTTGCAGGGCAAAATACCTCCGAGGAAATGTTGAGCACCTTAGCCAATCGCTTGATACGCTTGGATAGGCAAATCAACGATAAAGAAAAAGCGACTTTTAGTACTAAAGCAGATGGTTTCAGCATTAATCAGATTGTAAAAAAATTGCTCAATGCCCATGACCCTGATACCTTAGAGCAGATTGAATTGAAAATCAGAAGAGAGAAAATTGGCGAAGCCCCCCTCAGTATAGAAGCCGCTATTAATGCCGAAAAACAAAAATTGATTGATGACGCCATTAATGTTTTTCACAAACCTGAACTAAGGGATTTTATCATTGATGTGCGAAAAAAATATGATCAAATTATTGATTCTGTCAACCTCGATATGGTCATTCACAGCGGTTGGGTCAAAGATACTGAAGCGGTAGCATCCACAACCATTCAAGATTTTACCGCTTGGTTAGAAAGCCATAAAGACGAAATCACAGCTTTACAGATATTTTACGGACAGCCCTATCGCCGTAGGGAATTGACCTATAAAATGATAAAAGAGGTGTTCGAGATTCTCAAATTGGAGCGTCCTGCGCTTGCCCCCACGCGCGTGTGGCAGGCATATGAGCAACTCGGAGAAACCAAAGAAACGCCTAAAAATGAACTCATTGCTTTGGTCTCATTGATGCGTAAAATCAGCGGTATTGATGCCCAACTCACTGCTTTTGATAAAACAGTGGATAAAAATTTTCAAAATTGGGTGTTCAATAAGCAATCTGGGGCTTTAAAATTCAATGAAGAGCAAATGACTTGGCTGCGCATGATGAAGGATTATGTGGTGCATAGTTTTCATATTGAAAAAGATGATTTTGACCTCAATCCCTTTGATGCTGTCGGTGGTTTGGGCAAAATGTGGCAACTCTTTGGGGCTGAAACTGATGCACTGATTGATGAATTGAATGAGGCTTTGGCGGCGTAAAATTTTTACTATATTTGCAATTATTTGAGCCACATAAAATAATTCATAATTCTTAAATAAATGGGAAAAATACCGAATACAGTTAATTATCAATATCAAATATTAAGGTATCGTTTTGATGTTACATCAGGCGAGTCTGCAAACATTGGGTTGGTATATTTTGACCCTCAAACCCATTTTTTACGTGTCCGTATGATAAAGTCTTGTGATAGGCTTGTTTATTTTTGGGGTGAAATATCAGAAAGTTCTTTACTTCAAACTTTGACTGCGCTTGAAGAAGCGTTTAATGGTTATGTAAAACAATTACTATTTGGTGATAGTTTTAAAAAATATAAGTCCATTGAGCAAATTACGCGTTCTATTTTGCCCATTGATGATGATGCCTTGCAATTTTCAGAAATATATCAAGGTTTTGATTTTGACCATGAATGTTCTTTTATTGATATTTATAATCGTTTAATTGGCAGGTATAATAAAGATATTCTTTTAGCAGAGACACATAATATTAACAATAGAAAAATGACGTTTCAAAGTTTTATGAGTAGCAATAAAATATGATTTAAAACTGCCGTTATTTGCTCGTCGCAGATAGCGGCAGTTTCTTTATATTTGCACCCCCTCAGTATTTTTACTGAATAATCCTTAAACATCTTTTAAAATCCAACAAATCTTAATTTATTTTTATGAACCAAAACGATGCTAAATTAATCAACTTGCCCGAGGGGTGGAAATGGGTGAAATTGGGGGAGATTTGTGAAGTTGTAAGAGGAAGTTCTCCAAGGCCTATGGGTGACCCAAAATTTTTTACAGGAAAAATACCTTTCTTAAAGATAGCAGATATAACAAAGATTCAAGGGAAATTTGTTTATGATTCTCACACAAAAGTAAATGAATTGGGAGCGGAGAAAAGCAGGCTATTAAAGAAAGGGTCGCTTGTTCTTACCAATAGTGCATCAGTATGTATTCCTAAATTTTTAGGTGTCGATGCATGTATTCATGATGGTTTTGTAACATTTCAAAATTTCAAGATTGAAACAAAACTTGATTTTCTTTATCATTATTTTGATTATTCAAGACCTTACGTTATTCAAAATAATAAACAAGGTGTTACACAAGTAAATTTAAACATTGAAATAGTCAATAGTTTTGATATTCCCCTCCCCCCCCTCAGTATCCAAGCCCAAATAGTCGAAAAATTAGAGACCTTATTGAGTGAACTCGACAAAGGCAAGGCGCAACTCCTCACTGCCCAAGCCCAACTCAAAACCTACCGCCAAGCCGTGCTCAAATATGCTTTTGAAGGAAAATTGACGGGCGATACTGAGGGGTGGGAATGGGTGAAAATGGGGGAAGTCATAGAGAAGCCTCAATATGGGACATCAAAAAAATGTGATTATGATATAAAAAATAAAGCAGTCTTGAGAATTCCAAATATTGGTAATGGTTTTGTGGATGCCTCAGATTTAAAATATGCTGATTTTGATGAAAATGAAATTACTTCTTACCAATTAAAAGAAGGAGATTTACTAACAATACGGTCTAATGGTAGCGTAGATTTAGTAGGTAAATGTGCTTTAATTTCTAAAAAGGATGAAAAATATCTTTATGCAGGGTATTTGATAAAACTACGACCATTGATAGCAAAAATCAATTCTAAATATTTATTAAATGTATTAAGTTCAGTAGATTTAAGAAGTCAAATTGAATTTAAAGCAAAATCAACAAGTGGCGTAAACAATATTAATTCAGAAGAACTAAGAAGTTTAGAAATTCCTCTCCCCCCCTCAGTACGCAACAAAAAATAGTATCAGAAATAGAAAGCCGCCTATCGGTCTGCGAGAAATTGGAAGAGACGATAAAAGTGAGCCTTTTGCAGTGCGAGACATTGAGGCAGAGTGTGTTGAAGCGGGCATTTGAGGGGCGATTGGTTTGAAAGTTTTTAATTAAAAACAGCTAAAAAACATATAAAACGTGTATTTTTGAAGCCTAAAAAGATAAAAATGTATATTCAAAAAGTAGAAATAAAAAACATTCGCTCGATAAATCATTTTGAAATGACATTTCCAAAACCTGCTGGTTGGCATGTTTTGATAGGGGACAATGGGGCAGGGAAGTCGAGTATAGTTCGAGCTATAGCTATTGGGTTAATTGGACCAAGAGATGCTCAAGCCTTGCGTTTAACTTTTATTAATTGGATAAGAAAAAACGAAGAAGAAGCTACTATTTCTCTACAGATTCAAAGGGATAATAATTTTGATGGTTACTCAGGTCAAAAACCGCCACTAAAAAAATCTTTTGATGCGACAGTAAAACTTAGTAAAGAAATTAACTCGAGTTTTGAGATTGCCCGTATCGATAGAAACGGTAAAGGCGGAACCGATCCTTTTGAGTATATTTGGAGTGGTAAAGGCGGTTGGTTTTCTACCTCTTTTGGCCCATTTCGCCGTTTTACAGGTGGAGATAAAGAATGGTCGAAAGTGTACTATTCAAATCCATCAGCGGCAGCACATTTATCAGTTTTTGGAGAAGATGTTGCTTTAACAGAAAGTTTAGAATGGCTATTGCAGATGAAATTTCAGAGTTTCGAGAAAAATCCAGAAGCTACAAATACATTAGACGCTTTAAAAGTATTCATTAATGAAGGAGGTTTGCTACCCCATAACACTCAATTGGTAGATGTATCTTCAGCAGGCGTTTTATTTAAAGATGGTAATAATAATGATATTGACGTTACTCAGTTGAGTGATGGTTTTCGTTCTTTATTAAGTATGATATTTGAGTTAATTAGACAACTTGTTAAAACTTATGGAGAACATGAAGTTTTCAAAGATATAAGAAATGGTTCAATGAGTATTGCTGTACCTGGAGTTGTTTTAGTTGATGAAATAGACGTTCACTTACACCCAACTTGGCAAACCCGTATTGGGCAATGGTTCACGCAATACTTTCCCAATATGCAGTTCATCGTGACAACACATAGCCCCTTAGTCTGCCGAGCTTGTGAAAATGGCAGTATTTGGCGATTAGCAGCCCCCGGTAGCGGTAATGAATCGGGTGAGATAACAGGTACCTACAAGCAGCGATTGATTTATGGCAATGTGTTAGATGCTTATGGTACAGAAGTATTCGGCGAAAACGTCTCTATTTCAAAAGAAAGCGATGATAAAATGAATCGTTTAACGGAGTTGAATAAAAAATCAATTGAAGGCGAAACAACCGATAAAGAAGAAAAAGAATTAACAGAATTGAAATCTTTTTTAACCCCCATCATGTAAAAAATGCTTAAAGTACCTGAAACCATTCAACCTCTACAAGCCACTTTAGATGTATTGGCGGCTTATCAAAAAGATATTAATGACCTTTCTACTTTTGAAGAAAAAAGTAAAAAGGCTAAAGATTCATTCTCGAATAGAAACCAAAAAGGAAATATAGTTTTTGATGCTATAAAAGTTAAATTACTTGAAATCTGCCCTGGTATTGAGCGTTGTGTTTATTGCGAAGACTCAAAATGTGATGAAGTAGAACATATTTACCCTAAAGATTTGTATCCGCAACATTGTTTTGAGTGGTCGAATTATGTTTATGCTTGTGGCCCATGCAATGGACCTAAAAACAATCAATTCGCTATATTTAGAGCTGATAATGGGCTATATCATGAAGTGAATCCACCGAAAAGACAGAAAGCGACTGAACCACCTACTGGGGATTCAGTTTTAATCAATCCGAGAGTAGATAACCCCTTTGATTTTTGTCGCCTTGATTTAAAAACTTTCAAGTTCGCCATCATAGCCCAACCTAATACTAAAGAATATACAAGAGCAAATTATACATACAATACTGTCTTGAGACTTAATGAGCAGCGTGACTATCTGCGTAAACAAAGAGAAATGGCTTATAGCAACTACAAAGCCCGATTAGAATCTTATACAAATAAAAAAAATGATGCTGCACCTCAAGTACAATTGGATAAAATGATAGCTAATCTTAAAAGAGAATCTCATCCAACAGTTTGGAAAGAAATGCAAAGGCATTATAATATTGGATTGTTAGAAGAAATAGATGCAGAATTAAATGGATTTTTCAAGCAATCTCCAGAAGCTTTAACTTGGTAAATCAATATTGAATTTCAAAAAATATGGCGTTGAATCAAACAACAAACACCTCCAGCATCGTCTCCAAAGTCTGGGCATTCTGCAACACCCTCCGAGACGACGGTGTCGGCTACGGCGATTATTTAGAGCAATTAACCTATCTGCTCTTTTTAAAAATGGCAGATGAATATACCAAACCGCCTTACAGCCGCACCATGCCGATACCCCCTCAGTATTCGTGGGAAAGTCTCACGACGAAAAGCGGTGGCGAATTAGAATGGCATTACAACACCTTGCTTCGGGAATTGGGGCATGAAAAAGGCATTTTGGGGCAGATATTCGTCAAAAGTCAAAACAAAATACAAGACCCTGCGAAGTTATACAAACTCATTGCCCTCATCAATGCCGAAAACTGGATATTGATGGGTGTGAAAGACAAAGGCGATATTTACGAAGGGCTTTTAGAAAAAAATGCTGAGGATACCAAAAGCGGTGCAGGACAATATTTCACTCCGCGCCCACTCATCAAAGCGATGGTAGAATGCACTCGCCCCGAACCCATGAAGACGATTGCTGATCCTGCTTGTGGCACAGCCGGTTTCTTTTTAGCGGCTTACGATTGGATGGTCGATAATTTGAGTTTGGATAAAGAACAAAAGCAATTTTTGAAATATAAAACTTTTGCGGGTAATGAAATAGTGGCAGGCACAAGGCGTTTGGCTCTAATGAATCTGTTTTTGCACAATATTGGCGACATAGATTCCGAAACGGTCATTTCACCCAACGATTCATTGATTGCTGATGCAGGCACTCGCTACGATTATGTGTTGGCAAATCCGCCTTTCGGTAAAAAAAGCAGCATGACCTTCACCAACCAAGAAGGCGAACAAGAAAAAGAAGACCTCACCTACAACCGTCAAGACTTTTGGGTGACAACGAGCAATAAGCAATTAAACTTTGTGCAGCACATCCGCAGCATGTTGAAAACAACAGGCAAAGCAGCGGTTGTACTGCCCGATAATGTTCTTTTTGAAGGCGGCACAGGCGAAACAGTCCGTAAAAAATTGATGGAAACCTGCGATTTGCACACTATATTGAGATTGCCCACAGGCATTTTTTATGCACAAGGTGTAAAAGCGAATGTGCTATTTTTCGATGGCAAACCAGCCTCAAAAGATGCATGGACAAAAGAGGTTTGGATATACGATTACCGCACCAATATCCACCACACTTTGAAGAAAAATCCGTTAAAATTGGAAGATTTAAGGGATTTTATCAATCGTTACAACCCCACTAATCGGCACAAACGCACTGAAACATGGAGCGAAGACAATCCCGAAGGTCGCTGGCGAAAATTCACTTATGAAGACATTACCAACCGCGATAAAACCAATCTCGACATCACATGGCTCAAAGATAAAAGCCTTGCTGATTTGGATAATCTGCCCGACCCCGATGTATTGGCATTAGAAATTATAGAGAATTTGGAAGCTGGCTTAGAGAGTTTCAGAGCAATAGTAGCAGAATTATAATTTTTACTAATGAAAAAAGCCTTGACAATCTATTGATTATCAAGGCTTTATAATTTTGTGCTCCCGACAGGGCTTGAACCTGTGACCCTCCCGATTTTCAATCGGGATGCTACTAACCAACATGAAAAAAGCCTTGCAATGCAAGGCTTTTTA
>JAYTUY010000240.1:0-14581 GCA_043744275.1 Saprospiraceae bacterium | reverse complement strand
GTTGTTCCAGTATTATTTATTTGAAATTGGAAAGTTGCTACGCCGCCAGGATAAACAAGTGGGGCAGGAGAAACGTCTGCTCCTAAAACACTTGGATTAGCAACTGCCAAGCATTGAACCGTGATGAATAGGCTCATTAAACAAGATAAACTATATTTTAAATTAAGATATTTCATTATTATTTATTTTAATTTGTTTGAAAAATTGATTTAATGTTAAAACGTGTAGATAATTGTGGTTTGATTCTGATTGTCGGCACTATCATCTATGCTTTCACCGCCAGTATTATCCAGTAAAATGACCTGAACAAGCGTTGCCCCTTTTTGATTATTAGGGTTAAATGTGCTTGTGAGTCCAAATTTTGATAAGCCGCTTGCAGCGATAATACTATTTGAAGTTAGTATATAAAAACCTGAATTCGAAGTGCCATCAAATGTCCAAAGGCTATTCTGTACAGCAATTCCAGATATGGTTGTAGCTATTGGATTAAAGCTCAAAGCATATTTAGAATCCTTTGGAATATAGACAGTTACAGCCGCAGTTGTAGGACTGTTGTTGAATTCAATGACAGAAACCACTACTCCTATAGATTGTGTTCCAATCAAATTAGAAGGAAGAACAGATACAGTCGGTGACAGATTAGGAAGCGGTGGAGCATAACCTATCGTAAAGCTGGAAAAGCCTGTATTGAAAGTCGCCTTAAATGTACCTCCACCATTTACAGCTGAATATGCAGCGAGCAAATTGGAGGTATTAGAAGCGTTTGCTTGAGTGTAAGAAGCTGCCTCTGTCTTATAAATAGAAAATTCGGTTCTTAACTTTCCAGTTGCTTCTTCAAGTTTACGTATTTCATATTCAGTGTAATAGAGAGCTATCTCATACGTTCCACTGATATTGTTAGTAGTCGGTGTTACTTTAATAACTTTACCGGCTACTTTATGTGGAGTTGAGCCATTTGAATATAAATTGAAAGGCGTGAAACCTGCTTTATCTATTTTGACTTCTGTACAGCCATAGTCGAAAGCAGTACTACTTTTTATACTGGCTACAATATGACCGTTTTCATTGGCATAGTAATAATTGGTTTTACCTATCTCAGTACTGAGGGGTTCAGATTTGCTTGTCGCCAGCGTTGAGTCAATTTTAATACCTTGACCTGTTACAACGAAATTATCAAAAGCAATACTGGTAGAAGTACCTGCATTGGCATCATTATTCCAAAGGACTGCTAAATAAAATGTTTTACCATTCAGACTTTGCGGCAATACCATACTAAAATTAGTTTCTGTAAGTGTTGCATATAATGGTGCAGCATTAATTTGTTCAAAATTAGTTCCATCGTAGGAAACCACAAGTTGTCCATAATCACAAGCGGGGCTACAAGCAGGTTCTCCACCAGCTTGATATGCAAAACTCACATTAATATTGCTCAAACCTGTTGCTACTATTTGCGGTGAGCGCAAGTAAGTTTGAGTTGATGTATTTTGATCATAAGTCGCTTGACCTGTAAGCAACGTTTGTTCAATAATAGCTCTTTTAGTAGCAAAATTAAGAGGCGCTGATCCATTAGCTCTTACAGCCCATTGAACCGTTATAGGAGTTGTTTTAGTAACAACAGCCCAACTACTACCAGAAGAAGGGAAAGCACCCAAAGTAAATCCTTCAAAATTTTCATTTATCAAAGTATTAACTCCACCTATAGTTGGAATTGCATCATTGTCAGCAATATTAATATCAATTACTTTATTGAGAGCTGTAAGTGCGGAAGTAGCTGTAAATTGAAGGGTTTCATTACCTTCAACCAATGCATCATCAAATACTTTTACAAAAACAGATTTTACACCTATTTCACCTGCATTGAATGTAATTGTACCATTTGTAGTAAAAGCCCATTCATTATTACCCAATGTACCAGCTGTTTTAGCAAAAGTAATAGTTGTTGCACTTGCTTGAATTGCTGTAAGGCTTGCACTCAATTGAATTTCATTAAATCTTGGACAATCCGCTGTTGCAACACCTTCATTGATACTTGTTTGAATAGCATATGCATCTAAAGTTGGGGCTGTACAGCCAGCATATCTTGCACCCACGTTGATAGCAAAGAAAGCATCAGTTACCGTTTTTTCTTCTTGCGAACAAGCACCATATAACATTTTTGCTGCATTAATAGCCGCTGCACGCGCGTCAGCATAAGTAGAATTGGGTGTAAGATTCAACTCCATGAGGTAGGTAATCGCTTCTGCTTTTGCAAAGCCTAATCCAACAAATTCTCCTGCAGGAATGGGTGAACCTACTGCGCCGTAGTTATTTCCTAAATTTGCTAAGGCTGCTGTAGTGCCATTATCTGCTCTTCCATCATCGGTATAAGCAGGTGAACCTGTTGTAGCTAATGGACCTTTTACAAGCAAAGCAAAATATTTATTTAATACACCGCTGTTCCCATGCACGCCACACTGGTCATTTGCTAAACTTGGTGCGGTACAATTTGGATTTTGCCAATTCAAACCACCATAAGTGTCGGGGTCAGTTTTAGCTTTAGGATTATCCATGCGTCTTAAACCTACATTATCGGCTGCTATCTGCTCACCTATTTGGAAAGGCTGGAATGTATTAGCAGGCAAGCCTAAAGTAGTTGTAGCAAAATTTTCAATACAAGCAGACCATATATCACTCAATGCTTCATTCATGGCTCCAGATTCACCTTGATAAACTAAATCTGATGTAGAAGAACAAACTGCATGTCCTATTTCATGACCACAAACATCCAAAGAAGTCAACGGTCGAAATCCACTATTCACTGATGTACCGCTACCATCACCATAAGTCATGACGCTACCGTTCCAAAATGCATTGTCATAAGCGGGACCATAATGTACATAACTTTTAATAGCTGCATTTTTATTGTCATAACTCAAGCGATTATGTCTTGCTTTCCAATAATCATATACCATTTCCGCTCCCCAATGAGCATCCATAGCGTAATCATCATTCATACCTTCATCTTGTCCGACAGAACCATTGCTGGTAGTGCCTCTGATAAGGTCTTCATTGGTGCCTGCAGCAGTTTCATTTTTCCAGATATTGTCTTTATCTACAAATGCCAATGAGTTATCATGCAACCCTGGTAAAGAAACAGGTGTACCGCCTGCGCCATTCATATCATACGTTACAACCCCGCCACCTCTTATATCATCTTTCAATATAAATACTGTGGCACTCGTAACTGGAGTGCGAGGGTCAACACCGCTATATGTCAAATTAACAGAAGCATTATTGGGGTCAGGAGTACCTAAAAGAGGCACAACTAACTGAGTTGTATAGATATTACGGATTCCCGCATAACGCGTTTGAGCAGTTCCCAATACAGATGAAAAAGCTACAGCTGGTGCATTAATCGCTGACGGAGATGATAAAAATGTAGGATCAATGGGTATCTGCTCTTGTGGTAAGGTAATTTTCGCTTTAGCGGATTGTGCACTGGCGTTTACTTTATCAGCGTGCTTGATTATGGCATCTGCTAATAATATTTTGCCATTTTCAGCATCCACATAAATATAGTTCCGACTGAGGGGGTTAGTCGCATAAACATCAAATTTCCAAGCCAACCGTGCTTGATTTGTAGAATAAAGATCTCTGGCATAAACTAATACTCCTGTAGGTTTTTGCGATTCTGGCAATTGGCTGAGTCTGGCTACTGCATCAGGATTGTTTCTAAAAGTGATTTTATCTTTTTCAATCGCTTGCCATGAGTATTCTTCTGCATTCACAAAGCCAAGAGCCATATCTAAGGCTGCAGTTTGTGTTAATGCTACTGAATTTTTAGCAACGTTTGAAAAATCAAAAACCTCCGCCGAAATTGAGTGGATTTTATCACCCATTTGGTTTACAATAATAGCAGAATGCTCTACTGTAACACCATTAAAAACCTGCTTATACTTGTTGACACTAACACCACCGGCAAGCTCAGTAGTAGATATCGACAACAAAGTATTACTGGGTTTTTCAAGTTGGAAAATTTCGCTAATTAATGTCTCAGCATTCTTAGCGTCAGGTAAACTGGTACTTTTAAACCTTACTAAAGAAGGTGTACCCAATGTTTTGTTTGTTTCAAAATACTCTACTGAGGCATTCTGTTTCAACAAACTTTCAAATTGCTTTGGAAGCTTTTGAGCAAAACAGCACATAGAGGCGCAACAAACGAGCGCGAGTGTGGCTAATTTTTTCATGTAAAAAGTGAAGTTTAATGATGCAAAAAAAAATTAATTAATGATTTTGGGGCATCCTTAGCATGAAAGAAAAATCTATTCATGAAGAATGAAGTAGGAATAATTGACTGATTTAAAGATTAGAATTTGTAGTGTTGAACTTAGTTATTTATCTGCATTTTAAAATAATTTACATAGAAATTATTGGATAATCACTATGCATTGATTGACAACATGTTTGTGAAGATTTTTTTTAGAACAAGGTAAATGACGATAATTTTTTTATTTGGTTAGAACTTTGAAAGTGTGCTTGTTAATAATTCAATAATTATAAGTTTTTTTAAAAATAATTTCGATAAGCTGATTTTGACAGTATTTACGAAGATGAAGAGAGTACGGTTTTATGGATTTGAAAAAAATTTTATCTTTTTTTAAAATATACTTTCAGTATTTTATACACTAAGTATGTCACAATCTCAAAATAAATGCAAATTCAACGGATACTAACTTTAAAACATTTGATGAAAAATTTATGAAGTTTCTTAAATTTACGATTTAAAATTTAAGTATATGTCAATCAACAGAGGGCAACCCCCTCAGTATAAGCACTCGTAGAATATGAAAAAAGCCGTCGGTCAGTTCTTTCTTTATACCATTTGGGGTTGGAAAATGGATAAAACTTATCCTCAAGAAGTTAAAAAATCGGTAATTATTGCTTTTCACCACACCACAAATTGGGATTTTTTAATAGGAATTTTATTGCGTCCTGCTGAGGATATAGACACTCACTTTGCTGCGAAAAGCAGTTTGTTTTGGTTTCCTCTTGGCGTCATCATGCGTTGGCTTGGTGGTGTAGCAGTGGATAGATCCAAGCACACTAATTTTGTAGATGCTGTAGCTGCATTGTATAAGGGCAAAGACCGTTTTAGTATTACAATTGCCCCCGAAGGCACACGGTCAAAAGTAACCCAATTAAAAACAGGGTTTTATTATCTTGCTTTGAAAGCGGAAGTGCCTATTGTGGGTTGTAAATTTGATTGGGGCACTAAAACGCTTGGCTTCAGCGAACCATTTTACCCAACAGGTAATTATGAGAAAGATTTACCCCATATTTTAACTTTTTTTAAAAATGTAAAAGGCAAATTTCCTGAATTGGATTTTGATATCCCTCAGTATTTATAGCAATTTAGGTAACTTTGAAGTTAAATATTTATATTTTCAAACGATTATTACTAAAAAAGTCATGAAAAAAACGATTTACATTTTAGCTACATTAGTATTCGCTACCATTCTTTTCTCAAGTCATGCTGGTGGTTATGCGGCTACCGAAGGGCAAGGACTAACAGGGGCACCTGGTGATACAAAACTGGTAAATGGAGATGCTGTAACCTGTCAATCCTGTCATAACAGCGGTTCTTACAATCCTTCAACAACGCTCGAACTTTTGAATGAAGCAGGTACAGCCGCAGTCACGAAATACGAGCCGACGAAAATTTATACCATTCGAGTAACAATCAATGCAGCCACTGGTACGCCCGTCGGTTATGGTTTTCAAATGATTGACATTCGCAAAAGTGATAATGTCAATTCAAAAGGCTTTGTAGCAGCGCAAGCCGCAGGTATTCAATTGACTACGCTTAATAACGGTCGTGTTTATGCCGAGCACAATGTTCGGAGCACTGCAAAAACTTTTAATGTCAAGTGGAAAGCTCCCGCGTCAAATACAGGCATCATTACTTTTTATGCGGTGGGCAATGCCGTAAATGGCAATGGAGCAACAAGTGGCGACAATGGTACAGCTTCTGTAAAAATAGATTTTGCAGAAATGACATCCTCTGTCAATGATTTAGCTGCACAAATACAAATGTCCGTTTCTCCTAACCCAACTACTGAGGGGGTCATTTTATCTTTGTCAAGTAAGGTTTCTAAAAAAGTGCAGATGCGCATAACAGACGTGAGTGGGCGCACTGTCATATCAGAAAATTGGCAAATTCAAGCAGGTGAAAATTCAAAAAGATGGGATATTAGCCAATTGGCGAAAGGCGCATATATGATACAAATCATTGAAAATCAAGATGTTATATCTAAAAAAATTATTAAACTCTAATTGAATGGTTATTGGTTATTAATTATTGGTTATTTTTGACGAATAACCAATAATTAATAACCAATAACTATTTTACAAAACCCCTTGTGGTTTCCGCTTATAAAAATCTACGCCGGAGCCATGCACCCAACCCACTGTGCCGCGCTTCGTTTTTATTTTAAACCAAGGTTTTGTCACTTCGCTTTTATCAATGAGCCGCACTGTCTGTGCTTCAGGAGTTACTTCATTGAGAAAATAAACTTGGTCATTCAATTTCAACTTGCCCATAGATTTTGCTTTCAAATCAGGCTTAGAGCGAACGTTCAAACCGTCTATTAACACATACAGCAACGTACCACTTGGCTCCTGGACGGTGGTTGTAGTCACTATTGGTTTACCAGATACCACTGTTGTATGATTAACAACAGGCGGTTTTGTAGTAGAAACTGTAGGCGATGGCACTGCTTGAGTCGGATTTTGCACTGTTGGAGCTTGCTGATACTGAGGGGTTGTTGACGCGACCATACCTTGATTTGGATCAACAGATGGTGGTGGTGGCACAATGGCAGCAGGGCGGTTTGCCTCTCTACGTGCCGCAGGCGATATTGTCACACTATCAGCTGCCGCGCCAAGGACTGCTCCTTCAGTAACAGCTTTAATAGTCATGTCCTCTTTTTTACGATTGCAGCGCGTGACGCCCCAAAGCATGACGCAGATAACAAACACGAAAATGATAGCGGTTTCGATGTTTGGGAAGAGCTTTTTCATTAGTTTTAGAAATTTACAGTGTTCATAGAAACAGCATTTTAATTGCCGTTTTTATTATTAATCTTATTTCAATTAAAAAATTTAAAAAGCCATCATAATATTTCAAAAATGACCTTTCAAAAAAATTACTCAACAAAAGTAAAAGCATTTTTTCATTATATTGCGATTAAATAATCATTATAGGGTATGCCTTTTCAAATGTTTTTATTTTATAACCTTTAAACCATTGATTTATAGTTTTTTACAAAAAAATATTCATTGAATTGGAAATTAAAAAATGTATAATGAAATCGTTTCTTCGTTAAAAATACCTTTTTTTAGCAATATTTTAAATTATTTTCTATCAATTTAATCATTTTAAAACAACTAAGACATTTATTTAAATCCATATATAAACATCTATGAGCGAATTGTTGTATCGAGTGGCATTGACTAAAATACCTAAAGTAGGGGCTGTCACTGCCAAAAATTTGATTAGCCATTGCGGCAGCGCAGAAGCTGTTTTTAAGGCAAATAAAAAATTACTCTTATCCGTACCCAATGTAGGTACGGCTGTTGCCGATAGTATTTTAACACAAAATGTTTTGAAATGGGCTGAAAAAGAAATTCAATTCATTGAAAAAAATGCCATAAAAGTTCTATTTCATACCGATGCCGATTACCCTCATCGGCTTCAAGCCGAGCATGATTGCCCTGTACTTCTTTACTACAAAGGCGCGGCGGATTTGAATCAAGCTCGCATCGTTGGTATCGTCGGTACGCGCAAGCCTTCAGCATATGGCACCCGCATGACAGAGGAAATTACTGAGGGGTTGATGCAATATAATGCATTGATTATCAGTGGTTTAGCTTTCGGAGTAGATGTGACAGCACATAGAAAATGCCTTGAATTATCTATCCCGACAGTCGGCGTTATGGGTAGCGGTTTGCAGCGAATTTACCCTTCTCAGCACCAAGATACTGCCAAAAGAATGTGCGAAATAGGCGGTTTGCTCACTGAATATCCGAGCGATGAAGATCCTGATCGCGAGCATTTTCCTATGCGCAATCGCATCATAGCAGGCATGACCGATGCCTTGATAGTGGTTGAAACAGAGGAGCAAGGTGGCTCCATGATTACCGTCAATATGGCTTTGGCTTATGGTAAAGATGTGTTTACAGTGCCTGGTCGGGTGGGCGATAAAATGTCTCGCGGCTGCAATAGCCTAATAAAAAATGGCAAAGCACATCTTATCGAATCTGCTGCGGATTTTGCTAAAATCATGCGATGGGATGAGTTGGATAATCACAGAGGCATTCAATCACAACTTTTTTTAGAACTCACTGATAATGAACATCTTATAGTTGATATTTTAAAACAATCCGACAGCGGCACTTTGATAGATGCCATTGGTTTTCAGTCTAAATTATCGCATAGCATGATTGCTGGTTTGTTACTCCAATTAGAATTTAAAGGTATGATTAGGTCGTTACCCGGCAAGAGGTATGCATTCAATAGGTAGTGTAAACTTGTACATTTTAAATTTATCATTTTATATTTTACGGTTTCTTACCTTTGCACCCCCTCAGTCAACGCAGAGCGTGATGAAGCGAAATGCGGCATATATTTCAGTAATTTATAGATTTTTATGAAAAATTATCAACTTCTTTTACCCAAATTATTTGAAGAATGGTCGGGTGAGTCTGCTATAAAAATGGATCAGCTCATGCAAGCAGGAAGCGACCGTCGATATTTCAGACTCATTGGCGAAACCAAGAGCGCAATAGGGGCATATAATGCTGATTTTAAAGAAAACAAAGCTTTTATCCGTTTTACACAACATTTTTGGAAAAAAAGCTTGCGTGTTCCTGAAATTTATACTGAAAATCTCCTCAATGGCGTGTATCTACAAGAAGATTTGGGTGATACTCAACTTTTCAGTATGTTGCCTCAAGTCGGTGAAGAGTGGACTGATGATTTGGTCAATTTATATCAAAAATCTCTTTTTCATTTAGCAGATTTGCAGGTGAAGGGCGGAGAGGATTTGGACTATTCGGTTTCGTATCCTCGTGCAGCTTTTGATAAGCAAAGTATGATGTGGGATTTGAATTACTTCAAGCATTATTTCCTCAAACTTGCTAAAATTCCCTTCGATGAGCAAGCCCTTGAAGATGATTTTCAACGGTTTACAGACTATCTACTTTTGGCAGATTGTAGCCATTTTTTGTTTCGAGATTTTCAATCTCGGAATATTATGATAAAAAATAATGAACCGTATTTCATTGATTATCAAGGTGGTAGAAAAGGTGCGTTGCAATATGATGTCGCTTCGCTACTCTATCAAGCGAAGGGCGGCGTACCCCCCTCAGTAAAAAAGCAACTTTTTGAAAATTATATGGATAAGGTGGATTCCATGATTACGATTGACCGCCGTTTTTTCACCGAGCAATATTATGGCTATGTGTTGATTCGCTGTTTGCAGGCGTTAGGGGCTTATGGATTTAGGGGATTATATGAGCGACGAGAGCATTTTATTAGCAGCATTCCATTCGCGATTGACCAAATGGAGCAGATTTTAGGCTTTATAAAATTGCCTGTCAAATTGCCTGAATTGTTTAAATGCCTTGAATTAATTTGTAAAAGTGATGCTTTTGAAGGTTTTGATAAGAAAAAATATAAAGATAGTCCGCTGGTGGTGAAGGTGAATTCTTTCTCTTATCGCAAAACCAGTTACCCGCCCGACCCAACTGGCAACGGCGGTGGCTTCGCTTTCGATTGCCGTTTCATCGACAATCCAGGGCGTTTTGTTGAGTATAAAAAGTTGACGGGTCGGGATAAACCCGTGATGGATTATTTGAAAAACCAATCTGTTATGGAGCCTTTTCTACAAAATGTTTTCCCGATTGTGGATAAAGCGGTTGAGACATATCTGGAGCGTGGTTTCGATAGCCTCATGGTTAATTTCGGTTGCACGGGCGGGCAGCATCGTTCCGTATATGCGGCGGATGCCATGGCAAAACATTTAAAAGATAAATATGGTGTCAAAATAGAATTGCATCATATTGAACAGGAAAAAAAGAAATGGATCAACTAAAAGAGTTGTGAGTTGTGAGTTGAAAGTTTGACTCTTGATTTCAACTCAAAACTTTCAACTCAAAAACTCTCAACTCTCAATTATTATGAATTTATCTCTAAAAATAGCGCGGCGTTATCTTTTTGCAAAGAAAAGCACCAATGCCATTAATATTATTAGTGGTATTTCGGTGTTGGGTTTGGCATTGGGGGCGGCGGCTTTGGTGCTGGTATTGTCGGTTTTCAATGGTTTTGAAAAATTGATAACGGGCATGATGAGCAACTTCAATCCCGATGTTAAAATAGTCGCCACAAAAGGAAAAACGTTTATATCTGATTCATTGAAAATCAATCAGTTGCGTCAAATTAAAGGTGTTGATTTACTATCTGAAACACTTGAAGAAACTGCCTTTTTTGAGTATGAAAAAACGCAAGCCATTGGTACTTTGAAAGGTGTAGACGATAATTTCAGCAAAATAAATAGGATAGATTCGACGGTGCGCGAAGGGCGATATTTGCTACACGATGCTCAAAATAATTATGCTGTTTTAGGCGGCGGCATAAGAAATCAATTGGGCGTATACGAACGCAATATGCTTACCCCCCTCAGTATTTACATGCCTAAACGCGGCGAAGTAGGGATTTTGGAGCAGCCATTTAAGAAAGAATTTGTTTATCCAGCAGGTGCTTTTGTTATCCAATCTGAGGTGGATAATCAATATGTTTTGACCAATCTGCAATTTGTTAGAGATATTTTGAATGCCGAAAATGAAGTGAGTGCCTACGAAATTAAGCTCAAACCCGACGCCAATGCTTCATCTGCCCTCTCAGAAATTAGAGCCATTATGGGCAATGATTTTACTGTCAAAGACCATTATCAGCAAGACGAAGCTTTTCTAAAATTGATGAATATTGAAAAATGGATGAGCTATGCTATTTTAAGTTTGACCATTCTTTTAGTTGCGTTTAACATGGTCGGCTCTCTGTGGATGATGGTTTTAGAGAAAAAACAAGACATTTCAATCCTCAAAAGTATGGGTTCACAGGATAAACTCATTCGCAATATTTTTCTCAATGAGGGTTTACTTTTATGCGGAATGGGATTGGTGAGTGGCTTTGTCATCGCCATTATTTTATATCTTTTACACGTTTATACTGAGGGGGGGCTTGTGCCTTTGCCACCTGGTTTTGCAAGTGATCGGTATCCTGTAGCTTTGAAAACGATCGATTTTGTGGTAGTGGCTACTACCGTTATTGTCATTGGTTTATTGGCTTCATTACCAGCCGCTTTGAGAGCCATGCGCGTGGAAACGGTGATGAAAGAGGAGTAAATTGGTTATTGGTTATTAGTTATTGGTTATTGGTTTTTTTTGACAAACCAATAACCAACAACCAACAACTAATAAACCTTCTCCGCCATATTTTTATCCACCCATTTGCTCCATGAGCGATTGAAAGTATGCACCTTTTTCGTCGCAACTCCTTGATTATCAACCACTTGGTTGCCTTGATTGACCCATTCAAATATGCTTCCGTATAAGTTATAGACTTTTGTAAAACCCATTTTTTGCAGTTTTTCACCTATCTTTTCACTCCTATAACCAATGGAGCAATACACCACAATCGGTTTATCTTTCGGCACATCTTTCAAGACATCTTTTTCAAATTTATTATAACCTATAAAAATAGCTTTTGGCAAATGGCTAACATCATATTCCGCTCGCTCCCGAGCATCGAGTAGAACCGCATCAGGCATTTTTTTAACCATCTCGGGGCTGAGTGTCGGCACCGTAAAATTAATCCAACTGGCTATTTTTTTATCAAATTCAGGGTTTAAAGTATGCGCTCTATCGGCAGGTTGTTGCGCTGTGCAACTCCATATTTTAATACTGAAAAGAAGCAGGAAAATGTATTTCATGATGTAATTTTCTTTATTTTACTTGTAAAAACGCATTTTTCAAGGCAAAATTTTAATTAAAAAATTAAAATTAGGTAATCAATTTTTAAAATAATAATGGAATTTACCGCTGCTTAACTCCAATCAGAGACATATCCACCTTTTTAAATTGATTGCCTACTTGAAACAGCAACAAACGGTGCGGATTAATATTTTTAAAAGTCAACTGATAGCAATTGCCGCAGCCATTATAATCAAACTTAATTTTATACAATTCATTTTCATAATTCGTTGCGCCTTTGCCTGCTCGCCACCACCAATTGCCCCATTGATTAAAAATAACCACAATTTGGTTCACGGAATCCACTCTTACATGTGCGCCATCGTCGGGCGTGGTCATGTTGTATTGCGCTACGTCAATCATGCGTGAATTTAACTTTCGATGTTGATAAATTTCAATCGCTTCTTTCACGCCCGATTCCTCCGCTAAAACTCTAAACATGGGCATCCCGGCATAATTATCAGGTGCATTCAAAATGAGTACTTCGTCGGCGTCCTTTTCTTCTATACTTTCGGGAGAATATTGCTTCACTAAACTCGTGAAAATTTTTTCAGATTTATACCAGTTTCTATTAGTTTTCAATAGTAAATATGTGGATAAACAGAGGTAAATAATTGAAATACTGTAAAAGAAAAATTTAGGTAGTTTCGATAAAATTAAAGCTAAACCCATGAATAAAAATGCCGAAGCCATATAGCCATAGCGGTCATTTTCAGTCAATAATGTGTAAGAAAAATAGAGTGTCAAAACAGGTGAAATCAGCAACGAAAACAAGCCGAAATTTAAGAATATCAACCGATTACGCTTGCTCATTTTTTTCAATAAAACTAAACCAAGTACTGCTGTTGAAAGCACAACTATCAAAATAAGCCAGGATACTGAGGGGGTATTAAAATCAGCAAAAAATGTCTCTTTTATCGTGTGTTTATAATGCCGAACAAAGCCTAAATACTTCGCAATATATTTGCCATAAGTTGCAAAAGATTCAGGGGAAATAAGTGCCGTATGATTTTTAGAACCATAGTGCGCTATCCATTTTTCATGCGTCAAACGATATAAAATGAAATAACCGGCTACCATACTGAGGGGTATGCCGACGAAGCGAATTAATGCATTTTTTAGATCAAAACTTTGAGGAAAATTCAGGTGTAAAAACACCATTATAATCAAGACAACAAAGGGCGTAAACAGAAAAAACTCTAAGGAAAATATTGAGCAAAAGAAGATAATAGTTGCCCAAATAAAATATTTAAACCGTTGATTATCAGCATACTGTAATGCTAAATGCACAAAACCCAACATCATCGCAAAACCCGTCAAATAATGAAACGATGCCCGCCAAACCATCACCTCAGCTTGATAAGGCGAGAGCATAAAAAAGAGTATGCCGACACTTGCAATAGCAGTTGAATTGGGGATTTGTAATTTATTGAAAAGATAAATAAATAAGCGAAAAACAAGCAGCCCATTCAATGCAAATAGGCTCGAAAAAAGAAGAAACCAAGCCGTTCCGTTGAGTCGAAAAGCGGTAGTCATTGCGTACATAAGAATATGCGTAAAATGGTAAAAACTTTTAATATTGTATCTGTCGCCATTGATGACTGCCCAAGCATTATTACTATCAAAATCACTTTGCCAACCTAAAAAATCCGTGACGAAACCAGCGTGCCGAGTATTGAAATACATCAGCAAAGTGAGTATCAAAAAGCAGCAATATTGCTGATAGAGGATATTTTTATAAAAAGAAAATTTCATTGTGCTAATGTAAGGAACAATTGTTAATTAGGAATTAGGAATTAGGAATTTCCTAATTCCTAATTATTTTGAACAACCCCCTCAGTATTTTGTTACAAACGGTATGAATAAAGGAATTACATCATCGATAATATCATTTTTTACAAACAGTAACCATCCTGATATGAAACATCTGAAAGTAGGTGACGCCGCGCCTGATTTTGCAGCATTGAATGAAAAAAGTGAAATGGTCAGCCTCTCTGATTTTAAAGGAAAAAAATTGGCTCTGTTTTTTTACCCTGCTGATAATACGCCCGGTTGCACGGCGGAAGCTTGTAATCTTCGCGACTATTATGCAGATTTGAAGGCAAATGGTATTGAATTGCTTGGTGTAAGCCCTGATTCAGTCAAAAAGCATCAAGGTTTTATTAAAAAATATGCCTTTCCTTTTAGCCTTGTGGCGGATACGGATTTAAAAATGCTGAATGACTATGGTGTTTGGGGCTTAAAAAAATTCATGGGTCGAGAGTTTGATGGCGTTCATCGCACCACTTTTTTGATTGATGAAAAAGGTAAGATTCAGCATATTATTGATAAAGTTGAAACGGGTAATCATGCTGCTCAACTTTTGGAATTGGTGTAAAATGTATTTTTTGCAGCAGAATGATTTACTAAATTTTTAAAAATTTAGTAAATCTAAAACGCCATAAATAGCTATAAACCCCTCAGTATTTTGCATAAAAAAAGCGAATTCAGTGATGAATCCGCTTTTTTTTAT
>JAYTUY010000239.1:0-14627 GCA_043744275.1 Saprospiraceae bacterium | reverse complement strand
GTTTTTGATTGTCTGAACAACCTTCTCTTTCCAATTCTTCGCCACTTTTTTTCTCAGATCATCATATTAGAGTTTTATTTGGTCAGTAGTATTATCTTTTTATTTAAAAGATGCTTTAAATCATAAAGATTTATTTAAGTATTATTATAATATGAAAGATAACTAGATATACTGGATGGAAAAAGTAATTAATTTGTTAAAAGATTATTTTGTGAATTTAACGTTGAAAATTCATGACTATGCTGATAGAACAGTAATCGTTATTAAGGTAGAAGAAACAAATTGCGAATACCAAATTTATTGTCATAAATCGTTAGACAAAAAAATATTTTCACTTATTGTTGAGGATATAGGGATATTTATGTTTGAAGAGTTTGAAACCTATGAAGAGTTTGTGGAAGATGCAATTAAGTTTTTACAAACGGATGTTACAATTATCATAAGTAGCTTAGAATCAACTATGCTTGATAAAAAATGTATTTATACTTTTTATTCAGATAATTACAAATCAAGTTTATCTTCATATAGGAGACATTATAATAGTATTTGGTGTTGGCAGAAAAAAAAGGTATCAGAAAAAATTTTACAATACAAAGGTTTTATAAAATCTTAATAATAAAATTTAAAACATGGAAATTTTAGATCAAGATGAACAAACGATTAATGTTAAAAACAAAAATTTAGCATTGATTAGTCTATTAGGTTATATAATCGCAGGAATTACGGCTCTAATCGGATTGTATGGGTCATTGTTAACATTGTCTGCATTAAACACGCCGAAAGCTCCTGATGCAGTTTTACTTTCGAGAGGAATAGGTATCTCGGATTATGCCCAATTAGTAATGATAGTTGTATTGCTGATAGGTGTAATTTGTCAAAATGTTCCTGCGTCAGAAGATAGTTTTCATAAACCTTGGTTTTGGCGGCTTACTTTGGTGATAAGTATTTTAACATTATTGGCAAGTTTTATACCTCTCAGTCCAATACTTTTAATTATTACAAGTATTTCTCTTATCCAAGCATTTAGGAAACGAAGTTTATATTTTGAGGATGAAAAAACTTAATGTAAACTTATGTACCAGCAGATTTTTAAAATAAATTTTAAAATCACTTAATAAAGCACAATAAATATGAAAAAAAATATAGTATTGACACTTATGCTGTGTATAACCACAACTCTCTCTGCCCAAAATCAAAGAGCAGATACCATCAACTTGAGCATTTACAATACAGGTATGCGATTTTGGCTCACCCAAGCCGAATTTGGTGGTAAGGTGACAGAAAACCTATTTGCTGATATGGTCATGGTGTATGATACAGTTATACTCCGCAAAGAAACGGGTAATGCGGATAGCACAGGACGCAAACCCAAACGCTTCGTGGTAGAACATCGTTGCGATAAACCTTTTGGCAATCTAAAAAACAAAATCGCCATAATGGAACTCAATAAAGACTGTGATGTGACCCAAACTTGCCTCAATGTGCAACGGGCAGGAGCAAAAGCCTTTATCATCATTCACAATTCTAATTCCAATGACGATTTGAAACTGCTTAAAAAAGGTTTATACAAAGATAGTATTCGGATACCATGCTATGCAGTACCGAATAAGATAGGTGATAGTATAAGTATGCTGTTGCCCACAAAAGTGGGTATCAAAGCTCCTACAATACCTGCCACTCAAAACTTGATAGTCAATACTGTCAAACCTAATGATCCATTAAAACAAAGAGAAATTATTTTAAAAACAGAACAAAGTTCAAATCAATTAAATTTGAATGTACTTGAAAGGGAAAAAGGCTTATTAGTCTCAAAACCTATATTAAAACTCTCCCCCAATCCAACCCGAGATATAGCCTATCTGAACTACGGCTTCCCAGAAGCCACTGATTTTCAGGTAGCTGTCAAAAACGCTGTTGGGCAAGTTATTTTCACTCAAATACTGAGGGGTGTACAAATCGGCACAGTAGAATTGAATACACAAAGTTGGGCAAATAATATCTACATCGTCGAAATGCGTTTTGGCAAGGAAACCATTCGGCAGAAATTGGTGGTGCAGCGGTAAGGCTCATTAAAATCAAAAAACAAAAAAGCTACCTGTTGGAATGGGTAGCTTTTTTGTTTCTAAGCAGATAAAAACGAATAAATGCGCTGAAAATAAAAATAAATATAAAAAAATAAAATTATTTAATTAAAAATGTATCTTTTTGAAAAGGCTGCCGTTTGTTAGAGATGAAGTATGAAATAAAATCATACGTTTATTTAAATAATTTTTGTAAAATTTAAAACCTTTAACTCAATGGCAGCACAAATTTCGCTTGCATTTAAAAAACTCCCTGACGGTGAGTTAGTCTCTTTCTCAAATACTGTTTTCCAGCGCATGACCGCCGATGCACAGTATATCACATTGAAAACCTACTATGATGACCTCCAACCCAAAACCACCGCTTTCACATCAGCGATAGCCAACGCCATATTGGGCGGCACAGACCGCAGAGATGCCAAAAATGATTGCCGCGAAATTATAATCAAGCAATTGGTCATCGTGGCTCGCCAAGTGGAAATATTGGCAGATGATAACGAGCGCATTATTTCTGACGCTGGCTATGTCGCTCGCAAAACAAACAAATCAGATAAAGCACCTATTAAAGAAATAGCCGTGCCTAAAGATTTGTTGGTTAAGAATTTGGATAAATCGGGTGCTGTAAAGCTGACATGGGAAAAAGTAGCTAATGCTCTCAATTATGCCATTCAACACAAAAAGAAAGAAGAAACTGCTTGGAAAAATGGCAATTATAACTCTAAAAGTGAATTTGTTTTCAATGACCTTGAAGCTGATAGCAGATATGAATTTCAAATCTGTTCATTGGGTCCTGATAGCCTCAAGAGCGATTGGACTTTGCCTGTGGGTATTATGGTCTCTTGAATGATGGGTAATAGGCATAAGTAATGGGCAATGAGTATTTTTACTGATTGCCCATTTTTCATTATTTAATAGAAGTTATACAATTTTCTAATTTAGAAAACTATACTGCCTTGAAATAATAGGGTTGTGTTTAAAGCTGTATGCAGTTGCATTTTTGAAATATTAAGGTTAAATTTGTTTTATTCAAAAACTATTAAAAATATACAAATGAAAAATTAACCACACTTCTTCTTCTATTTCTTCCTACCACCTTTATATTAGCTCAATTTCAAATAGGCATTTCAGGTGCTTTTAACGGTAGAGCTATTGCCAATCAGAATAATTATGGATTCTCTGAATTAGAATACAAACCAGCATTCGGTGGTGCTTATGGGCTTTATACAGGTATTCAATTTGGCGGAAGACACGCTTTTAATGTTGAACTAAACAATATTACTTTAGGTCAAGCCTATGAAGAAACGATTGATGGCAGCGTTCTTTTTAAAGATGTAAAATTGAAATATTGGCAAATTCCAGCCTTATTCAATATCGGTATCAGTCGTTCGGTTAAAGGCAATATCACCTATTTGATACTGGGCGGTTATTATTCTACCCTCTCATCAGCAGATATTACTTGGAAAATCAATGATAAAACAGTCACTATGACTGAATTTCAAGAATTCAGTAATCGAAACCCAAGTATTACTAAAGTAAAAGAAAACTTAGGTAGCAGTAAAAACCCTGCTGATTATAAAACCCTTTTTGACAGTAAAGATTTGGGTGTCATCGGTGGTGTAGGCTTTAAATGCCTACTTTCTGAGACTGTGCATCTCCTTGTGGAACTGAGGGGTGGCGTAGGTTTTACCGATATTAATGCAAAAAAATGGCAAATTACGAGCAATTATAAAGGCTCTAAAAATTTATTTGGCGGATTAAAAGTGGGATTAGGTATGAGTTTTGGTGATAAGAAACCCGATGATAAATAATACAATTACCATATTGCTCACTTCACAGAATCAATTGACCCCTCAGTATTGGGCAATGGTATTTTGATTGCGTTTTAATTAATTAAAGAAATAGGCAATTGGCTTACACCAACTGCCTATTTTTAAAATAATTCATAAAAAGCTACCCGATATTCCCTAAATCAAAAGGCAATTTCCGAATCCTTTTGCCTGTCAAATTAAAAATCGCATTACATAATGCAGGGGCAACTGGCGGCAAGCCCGGCTCTCCCACGCCCGTCGGGTCGAGTTCATTGGCGACAATATGTATCTCTACTTTTGGCATTTCATTGATGCGTAAAGGGGTGAATTGATGAAAATTAGTTTGCACCACCTCACCGCCTTCAACCGTAATCGGTTCTTTCAAAGCGGCTGATAAACCCATGACGATATTGCCTTCTGTTTGCGCCCTCACTTGATCGGGATTGATAGCTATGCCGCAATCAATGACGCTGATAACTTTTTCAATTTTAACTCCTGCTCCTTTTTTTGAAACTAAAACCGCATGAGCGCAAATGGTTTCAAATGTCCGAGAAATGGCTATTCCAAGGGCTTGACCTTTAGGCAAAGGCTTGCCGTAGCCCGATTTTTCTTTCAAAAGACGCAATACTTCTATAAAACGAGGCGAATCTTTCAACATCGCTACACGCAAAGCGAGCGGGTCTTTTTTAGCAGCATGAGCCAATTCATCGGTAAAACTTTCAGTCGCGAACACATTCGTAGAGCCATAAACCGACCGCCACCAAACGACTGGAATATCCGTTTCAGCCAATACAAATTTATGAGCGCGGTTTGGAATAGAGTAGGGGCTATCTGCTTGATTCATGCCCTCAGACCACCAAGTCATTTGGCTTGCAGGGGCTTTCCATAACTGCCAACCGAGCCAATTGCCGACTATTTTATGATCCAAAGTAGTGACGTTGCCAGCCGCATCCAACGACCCCCTCAGTACATTGAGCATTCCTGGGCGGAAAGGTCCTTGCGTGAGGTCATCTTCACGTGTCCACGTTACTTTTACAGGTTGATTGAGTTGTTTTGATAGAAAAACAGCTTCACAGACGTAATCAATATAGGCTTTTCGACCAAATGCTCCACCCATGAGCAGCACATTTATTTTGACATTTTCAGGTTTGAAACCAAATTTCGTTGAAATCTCTTGAATCAGTCCATCAGGTCCTTGAATCGGTGCCCATATTTCTACTTTATCGCCTTGTACATAAGCCGTAGCATTTTCAGGTTCGAGGGGTGCATGGGCTGTGAATGGCGTGATATATTCAGCTTCAATGGTTTTGGCGGCTGCTTTCACCCCCTCAGTAATATTGCCTTTTTTATCTTCTAAAGTGAAACCATCTTCCGTTTTGAGCTTTTGAAGATTTTCAAAATAAGCCGCTGTCGAGGTTTTGGAATAATCGGATGCTTCCCACTCAACCACTAAAGCTTTGCGCCCTTCCATCGCCGCCCAAGTATTGTCGGCAATAACGGCAACGCAGTCAACGGTTTTATGCGGCATCGAACGTTCAGCTTTCAAAACCTTACGAACACCAGCAATTTTCAAAGCTGCCGAATCGTCAATGGATTTGATTTTACCATGAATATGCGGCGCGTGTAGCAAGACAGCATAAACCATATTGGGCATTTTGTAATCAATACCAAATTGAGCCTTTCCGTTTGTTTTTGCAGGAATATCAAGGCGTGGAAGGCTTTTTCCTATCAATTTAAACTCTTTTGGCGATTTCAATTTAGGTTCTTTCGGCACTTCGAGTTGAGACGCCTCGTCCACGAGTTCGCCGAAAGAGAGGGCAGCATTTGTTTTTTTATTGACAATTTTTCCCCCTACCGATGTACAATCGCTTTCTAAAACGCCCCACCGATTGGCAGCGGCTTTAGTGAGCATTTCTCTCGCTGCTGCACCAGCTTCTCGCATCGGTTTCCAACGAGTGCGAACGGAAGATGAACCGCCCGACAATTGTGAACCATATTTACCTGCGCCACTGGTGAAAACGACGGTGATTTTATCCATCGTAACGCCCAATTCTTCGGCTACGAGCATCGGCATGGATTGCGTTGTGCCTTGCCCCATGTCTGGACGTGGGCAGAGAATCGTGATTTTATTGTCCTTTGTAATTAAAATATAAGGACTCAATTCCAAATCAACGGCTTCGGCGGTCAATTGCTCAAGCCCTCTACCTGTTCCAAAATTGGGCAGTGAAAAGCCAATAGCGAGCAATCCTGTTGATTTTAAAAAATTTCTTCTATTGATAGTTTGCATGATTTTTTTCGATTAAAATTTGAACCAATAACCAATAATTAATAACCAATAACTACTTAATGGACGCTGTTTTAGATTTCTTAGCCGCCCCATTTTTTTCTTCTTTCAACATATCCGCCGCCGTGTGAATGGCTTTACGAATGCGTGGATAAGTGCCGCAACGACAAAGGTTGCCAGCCATGGCTGTATCAATATCGCTATCGGAAGGTGATGGATTCTTAGCCAAAAGAGCCACAGCACTCATGATTTGACCACTTTGACAATAGCCACATTGAGGCGTTTGCACTTTTATCCAAGCCTTCTGTACGACATGCTCAATATTAGCTGAGAGACCTTCAATAGTGGTCACTTTCGCTTTACCAACCTGACTGACAGGCAGTGAACACGAGCGCACAGGATTGCCATCTAAGTGGACTGTACAAGCACCGCATTGGCTCATGCCACAGCCGAATTTAGTGCCAGTCAAGCCAACAACATCGCGCAATGCCCAAAGCAAAGGCATATTGGGTTCGGTTTCAATAGTTTGTTGCTTGCCGTTAAGGGTTAAGGTGTATTTAGCCATGATTCTATTATTTTGAAACGATTTTTTAGTTAATTTTAAAACTAATGGATTTTTATTTTTAATCTTAAACGAAGTTAATAGATATAACCGATTGATAGCCAATATTTTAGGAAAAATTGGACAAGCAACTTGTTTTTTTATAAAAATATGATGCCTTTGGCTTCATCAAGCGGAACGCATGACTGAGGGGGTGTATTTCAAGTTCTTTGTTTTAAAACAGAACGTGATTAATTTTGTTAAAGAGTTTTATTTTAATTTTTTCAAACTATAAAAAATCATAAAACCATGCAAATCAAAAGACAGGCAACCGCTCATTGGGCTGGCAACGGAAAAGAAGGAAAAGGTACGGTTACAACGCAAAGTGGCGTATTGAAAGACAGCCAATATTCATTCAATACCCGTTTCGCAGATGGTATCGGTACCAATCCTGAGGAACTTATCGGTGCAGCCCACGCAGGTTGTTTTTCAATGAAATTAGCCTTCAATTTCCAAGCGGCAGGCATTACTCCTGAAACGATTGACACTACTTCAACGGTCATTTTGGAAGATGGTGGTATCTCTACAATAGAATTGGTAACAAAAGTGAAAGCTGATGTTGATCAAGCCAAATTTGAAGAATTGGCGAACGATGCGAAGGTGAATTGCCCGATTTCTAAGCTTTTTAATGCTAATATTACTTTGAAAGCGGAGTTGGTTTAGGATTTAGTTCAAGAAATACCATATATTGCTACTCTAAACACAGGCTTTACTGAAATTTTTATTTCGGTAAAGCCTTTTAAAAATGAAAAACTTTATTTTTAAAAATGAAAATCGAATATTTAGATTCTAAAAAAGACAATGAAAATTACCTACACAGGCTCAAAAGAGTTTGAATTAAATGACATCGAGGGCAAATTTTTAGGAAAATTGGCTTATGAAGGCTGGTCATCTACCAAAGCCTCTATCACCACGCAGTTTGCCGAGTTTTATGATATTCAGACCAAAGGGTTTTGGGTGTCTCATATTTCTATTGAAAAATCAGGTTCAGAAATTGCCAAATTGCAGCGCAATTGGAAAAGTCAAATCATCATTGATGTTTTAGGCAACGAAGAACCGATGGATTTTCTTTTCAAATCCGTTGGGTTTTGGAATGAAAGGTATGTCATCGAAGACCGCCATAAAAACAGCCTTTTGACCCTCATTCCCGATTTCAATTGGGGCAAATTCAACTACGATTATGAGATTGAAATCAATCCCGATTTTCAAAATCAAGTAGATGAAATGATGATTTTGCTCTCTGTTTATTGCGCTAATTATCTGCGCAGGAAAAAGCGGCAACGAGCGGGATAGTGAAAAGTGAAAAGTGAAGAGTGAAAAGTGAAGAGTGAAAAGTGAAGAGTGAAAAGTTGAAAGCGAAAAGTGAAAAATGGGCAACCCCTCAGTATTTTTCACTTTTCACTTTTCACTTTTCACTTTTCACTTTTCACTATTCACTATTACCTTTTCACTCAACCTGTCCTAATTCATTTAAAAACAAAGCCCTCACTTCTGCAATATGCTCATTCATATTCTCAAAAGTCCAGTCTTCTGTTGAAATAGCGGGTAATACGACCACTTCCACTGAGGTGGGTTTGAAAATATTAGTGCCACGTGGCATAGCATCGTGAGCGTTTTTAATGATGATTGGCACCAATGGCACACCCGCTTCCATCGCTAAATGGAATGCACCTTTTTTAAATTTACCCAAAGTATAATCATAACTGCGAGTGCCTTCAGGGAAAATGACGACGGAAGTGCCATTTTTCAAACTCTCTACGGCAGGTTTCATGGCTTCGATGGATTTTTCTTTATCGCCTCTGTCTAAAAATATAGTGCCTGCCGCCATGAGCATTTGCCCTAAAATGGGCATTTTTTGAAGCTCTTTTTTAGCAATGCCCCGCGCTTCTTTGCGAATTAATTTGGCAGCAATGAGGAAATCTGCATTGCTCTGATGATTCAAAATAAATACAGCTGGACGATGCGACCATAAATGCTCTTCACCTTTCACAGCCAGTTGGATGCCTGCAACGGAAGTTCCGAAATCGCCCACACCTGCCATCATAGAGTCAATGCCATCGCTCCACGACATATTTTGAACGCCTTTCGCTACGCCCGAGAGGATAGCAGGAACAAAAACACCCAAAGCCAAACCCGTGCGAACAACATTCGTGGCTTTCGATTCTACCTCTTCATTGAACCGATAAACGGGCCAATCGTTTTGAAAAGCCAAAGCCGACAGTTTAGCATCAGGATTCATAGGGCAAGGATTGCCAACGATTTCTAAAAGCGGTAAATCCTCTACGCTATCCGTATAAAAAAAGCTTTTGCCTAAGTCAAGCCCGTACTTTTCACTCATTTGTTGCCCTGCAATGGCTTTCCCTTCGCCCCAACAAGCGGGTTTGATGATATTGCCAGTAAAAACGCCATCCTCAACTTCCATGCGCGTACACATGACATGAGGGATACCCAAATCCCTTGCAATCGGTTCAATCTGATAAGGCGTGGCTGCGGATACAATCGAAACCGTATGCCCTTTAGCTAAATGCGCTGCCACCAAAGCCCTTGATTCAGGATAAATTGCCGCTGCCAAATGTTTATGATACACCTCCTCGCCGACTTCTATAAACACTTGCTCGCGCACGCCTTTAACACCCTTCGCGCTGATAGCCGCCATGCCTGCAAAATTGCCGTTGCCGATGGCATAAGCCAAAACTCCTGCGAACTGAGCCACCAATTCCTTAGCCGATATTTTACCGCTTAACATGCGGGTTTTGAAAAAATCTTTAGCTGAAAAACCTTTGATAAGGGTTCTATCCAAATCGAAAAATGCGCCGATATGTGCGCCCGATTCCCCTGCCATGATTTCCCTCGTCAAACTATCCGTTTTTGAGCCTGGAACTATCTCACGGTCGATGGGTACTGAGGGGGTATGCTCAATGGGTTTTGAAAGGATAATCCCTTGCAAAGTATTCACCCGATTGGCAATATCTTCAAGCAAATGGATAAATTGGGCTATCTCCTGCGTTTTGGGATTATCAGCCGTTGGCATTAAATTGAGGTTTTTAATCAAACGAATACCATTAATTAAAAACACTTTCGATACAGCTTCGATTCGCCGAATTCGCCCTTGCCAGTGCATTTCTTCCCCGAGGAAAAGGCAGGAGTTGAGCAGAGTCTTATCATTCAGTTCTTGATTAATATCCCAAGTTTGCAAGCTGTGCGCTACTACGCGATAGGCTTCGATATAATTGAACAACAAAACTGGTGAAACCAATATTTTTTGTTTTTCTAAAAGGGAATCAATACTTGATTCTGTTTCAAAAATATGGCTTTGCCAATGAGCAGCTATTGAATTTAAATCAGCTTCAATTTCATTAGTAAATTGCGATTTTTTGGAATAAAAAAATTCAAATTTAAACACATCCCGCAACGACATAATGTCTGTCCAAAAAGCCAAAAGCCGTTCGGAAGTAGGCAAATGAGCTATTTTAACTAAAGCCAGTTCGATAAATGCCCGATGATAAAGATGATGCACCGCCATATTTGAATAATAAGTAGCGGGTAAATAATTTTCCCTATAAATGGCATATTTAGCATTCAAACCATCGCCTTGTTGCAGAAAAACATTGGCTTTGGTCAATAAATTGAGTGCCACTTGCACACTTTCTCCTATCGGGCGCCCTCTATCCACGAGCGCATCTTTTTTATGGCTTTCGATGAGTTCCATCAAAGCAGCAATATCACTTTCTACACCCCGTTTGGTCAAAGCAAATTTGCTCAAAAGCGAAGTACAAATAAGAGAAGTCGTGGTAATTGGTGTAATTTGATTGATGCGATGAACCAATTCAAAAGCAAAATGCGAAAATGATGCTTTGCCAGTCGATTCATTGTCTTCATCGTCGGGGATAGGGGCATTATGCACTTCCGCTGTCGATACAGGCTCTCCAATTCGGAGGGAAATGCGCCCTAAATTACCACCCATTTTCCGTACATATTTAATCAGCCAAGCCAAATCTTCCGATTTTTTTTCTTTGCCGCGCCCCTCTTTCGTCATATCTGCTACGTCGGGAATGAGGTCATAGACGATAGAAACGGGCACATATTTGACGGTCTGTTTCGATTCTTCTTCTGCTTCCAAAATATATTTCAAAATGCCCATTTGAGGCCAGACCAACTTACCCGTCCGAGAGCGTGTACCTTCCAAAGCCCACATAAAATGCGCTTGTTTATTCAAATATGAAGCAATAAAATGCCTTAAAGTGGCTTTATAAACAGGATTATCCTTGAAAGACCGACGAATATAAATCACACCTGATTGCCTTGCAAATTTGCCCACGCCAAATAAATCAAGATTAATACCTGCAAACATATAGGGCAAAGGCAAACCATGTCGTGCTAAAACCAAAGCCAAAACAAGCAAATCCACATACGATTTATGCGTTAAAACAAAAGCAACAGGGTGTTTTCGCATCAATTTAGCCAATTGCTTGATTTCATCGGGATTGACGTCTATCGTTTTATCATAGCCTCTGCCCAATATATACTCCGCTGCTTCCATCAAAATCATATTGGACATAGAACGGTGTTCTGTAAAAAGCTCTTTCAGATACTCTTCTGCTTCTTTGCTCACAGCTGCAAGGCTCTCCCCTTTTTGTTCAGCTAAAAGGGCTAAAGTCTTTTGAAAGCGCGGGGCTTTTAACATTTTCTCTATTTCAGATGTTTTAGTAGTCTGTGCTTCCATAATCAAATTTTTTAGAAAACTATTTTATAATTAAACGAGGCTTAAAAATGGTAAATGTCATTGCGAGCCATGCGTGGCAACTGAGGAGGTGCTAAATATCAAACTATTCCCTGAGTTATGTTAGATATTGGGGTAAAATTATCAAAATTCTCGTAGCAATTTTAAAACATATCTTCAATCCTCTATAAAATATTCATTGGGCAAATACCTGCATGAAGTTTTTTTACAAAGTACAAATATTGGTTATGTTTAAAGAATTTAGAATAATATTTTTTCTAATTAAAAAAAAGCATATCTTAGCACGTAATTTGAGGCTTTTGCCAAAATAAATATTTAAAAACAAAATCAGTTTCACACTTAATTTCTCTTGCGACTAATCAAATATATCATTTATGTTCAACTTTCATAAAAAATCTAATAGACCTTCTCTTTTTCTATGCGTAACCGAAGCTGGTAGAGCTTTGACGGAATTAGGCATTTCTTATCCTTATCAAAGCCTTCGCAAACCTGAATGCGATGGCGATGGTCATCCTGTAATGATATTACCAGGTTTTATGAGCAGCAAATTTTCAACTGGTTTGTTGCGCGACTTTGTCAACAAATCGGGCTATACTGTTTTCGATTGGGGATTGGGTAGAAATCTGGGCAAAGTAGAATATATGGATGCACTTATAGCATCCGTTGAGAAAATATATGCTAAATACAATCAAAAAGTAAGTTTAATCGGCTGGAGTCTCGGTGGCGTATTTGCCAGAGAAATTGCTAAAGCCCGACCAGATTTGATTCGACAAGTCATCACTTTAGGCTCGCCTTTTCAAGACATCAAACAGCCGAATAATATTGCGTGGCTCTATACGCTCATCTCAGGTGGTAAGCGTGTGGAAAATACCAATATTCATTTTTTGAGCAAATTGCCTCTCCCTGCGCCCGTGCCATCCACGGCTATTTACACCAAAGAAGACGGTATCGTTCCGTGGGAAGCCTGTGTAGAAATAAAAGAGGACGCTCTCCACCAGAACATTCAAGTCAGAGGAAGCCATTGCGGCTTAGGTGTCAACACGAGCGTTTTTTGGATTATTGCCGATAGATTGAAGCGTAAAAAAGAAGATTGGGCGCATTTCAAACCGCAAAATGCTATGACAGAATTCTTGTTTTATCCTTCTTTATAAAAAAATGTAAAGAAAACAATTGAGGCTGTCTCAAAAGTTATTGGTTATTAAGTTATTAATTTAATTTTGTTTATAAAACATTGATTTACAATATTTTATACATGAAATAACTCAATAACTAATTAACTTAATAACCTTTTGAGACAGCCTCATTTCTTTTTTTCTTTTTTCACAAAACACCCAAATTTATTTCAATGCCCAAATTTTCCCTTCTGTCAAGTGCGAAGAGCCATTTTTACTGAATAAGGAAATCAGATTGAAATCCTCTGTTGGGAAAAATATATCTGTCATAACCGTTTCGCCATCATCAGCGAATAGCTCGACAGATGCCACGTCAATATAAAGATTCATTTTTAATAATGTGCTCGTTGCTTGGCGTAGGGTATAATGGCGACCGGCAAAACCTTTTTCAAAATCTTTTTTACCCCCCTCAGTACGATCTACATAAAAACGATTTGTTGACTTTTCAAAACCGATAAGAACTTTCTCTCCTTTTGAATTGCCTACAACTACCCCTAAATCTTGTGCAGTTGTTTTTGATAAATCAAAAGTTAAAGAGAGTTCATTGGTTTTTGAAGTAGATTTTAAAGCATAGGATTCTGTAATATTTTGATTGGTCATGTCTTGCGATACCCCCCTCAGTATTTCTTGCTCTTTTACAGGTTTTTGGATGAGCCGAATACCCTTTTGTGTTGTTTTTAAACTCAATTCTCGGGGTAATGTTGTGGCACTTCGCCAAGCCTGAGTCGGCACTTTATTGGCATATTGCCAATTACTCATCCAACCAATGGAAATACGGCGATTATCTGGTACATCTGACCAAGTGACTGTTGCATAATTATCTTTTCCGTAGTCAATCCATAAAGTATCAGTGGGTTGATTATCATTTTTGAAGGTTAAACCATCAAATTGTCCAATAAAATATTGCCCACCTGAACCCTTATTGGGCGCACCAGGGTTTATATTGACGATTAAAACCCATTTGTCGGCGTTGCTACCTTCTACTTTTAAAGGAAATAAATCTGGGCATTCCCAT
The DNA here is from genome assembly GCA_043744275.1 of Saprospiraceae bacterium. Taxonomy (GTDB): domain Bacteria; phylum Bacteroidota; class Bacteroidia; order Chitinophagales; family Saprospiraceae; genus JAAFJT01. The sequence continues at coordinate 925 of JAYTUY010000239.1, read as the reverse complement.
ACACCACCGTGTGCACCTTCGGTTTTGCCAAATTCACCTGTTTTTATCCAATCTTTAAGATTTTTTGACACATAAAACTCTACATGGTCAACAACGGCTAAGGTCATAACCCATTGTTTTGAAGCCTCGTGCCATATCACTTTGGGGTCTCTAAAATCGCGAATGCCAGGATTTTTAACAACTGGATTATGAGCATATTTAGTCCAAGTGCGCCCATTATCAAGGCTGTAAGCGATGCCTTGCGTTTGAAAATCAATTTTACCTGCTTTTTCACCAACCATATTGTGATAAGTGAAAATAGCGACCAAAGGTGCTTCCCCATTTTTTCCAAAGCCGCTTGTATTATTTTCATCAACGACTGCGCTACCCGAAAAAATATAGCCCAGCGAATCGGGATATAAGGCAATGGGCAAATGCTCCCAATGAACCAAATCTTTAGTAATGGCATGACCCCAATGCATGGGTCCCCAAACGGTGCTATCAGGATAATGTTGATAAAAAAGATGATATTCACCTTTGTAATAAACCATGCCGTTAGGATCATTCATCCACCCTGTTTTGGGGGTAAAATGAAATTGTGGTCGGTGCTGTTCTTCTACTACTGACTTATTACTTTGAACAGAACAAGCAAAAAATGTAGCCATGCCTATCAAAATGACAATTATATTTTTCATTATCATAGAAAATTAAAAAGAGTTATTTTAAAAAGTAAGGCAGGCTTTTGCCTGCCTCACCCAACTGGAATGTATGAAAACTAAACTATGTCGGATTAAGGATGCTTGCTATGAGCTATTTACCTTTTAAAACCCCAATATAACATGGTTTAGTATCCTGGATTTTGTTTATATAAACCATTCGTAAACGTAATCTCCGCTTGCGGAATCGGTAAGTATTCATCTCTACCTGCCGTGAATTTTGCCGTAGC
>JAYTUY010000238.1:0-14635 GCA_043744275.1 Saprospiraceae bacterium | reverse complement strand
AGGTGGTTTTGTACAAATGTACCCACTTGCTTTTTGTCTTTTATCTCATAATGTCAATCAACTTTTTTTCTTTTTAAATGTGTACGGTAGTGAAATTATTCCATTCAATTTTAGTCAATGCTCCAAAAGAATGCGACTCTTTATTGTCAAAATGATCTTCACCTAAGGCTTGAGTTCTGTTGATATAGTCAATGAGGCGTTGTTTTTCAAGGTCAAAATTTTTAGTATCTTTAATGATAAACTGAGGGGCTGTTTTTCCATTATGCCCATAAGGCGTTTCGCTGACCACTTTATTTTTCACCAATAACTTTAAAATAACTTTAAGAAAAGCATTTGGTTTTGGGTGAATGTTTTCATACATCATTTCATAAGTCACATTACAATGCGCTAACATTTGAGCGACTGCCATTTTGCCCCATTGAGGCTGAGTGTTGGGCGTCAAGCCATAGATTCTCTGAATGATATTATTGGATTCTTCTTTGCTGAAAATATTGGGTAATGCCATGTTTTTATAGAAATTTTATTGATTTTATACCTCAAATACTGAGGGGGTGTAAAAATTGTTATTTAACTCTGGACATAACTAACTTACCTTTAGTATCATGACGTGGATCTTCGCTGCTGTAAAGACTGCTGCCATCAGGTCGAAACCAAGCGAAATCTACAGCTAAATCTATTGAATTATCCTGCCAATTGCCTTTCAACAAATTCAGATTAAAACCAGGTGGATGTACCTTACTGATGGGGCTCAACTGAAAATGAATCTCATGCCCATTTGCTTTGTCCAAGCCACCCCACAGTTCGCAGGTGTCTTTTTGACCGTTGGTTTCGAGTACAGCAAATCCATCGAAAAAAGTAGGGCTTGATCGGTCTCTTTTGATGCGTTTTTGAAAGACCCGATTCCATCGTTCATCGTCTGTCATTGGCACTACAATCTCCATTTCTACTTTGTGTGAAATTTGGTCAGGATCTATGCAAGTGCCTTGCCATTTGCCAACCAGCAAAGCCTTTGAGGCATCATTGCTGTATGCCCAAGGGCGGCGATAAGTATCATATTTTTTATTTAAATAGTAGCATCCGAATCTGCCGAATATGACACTTGCCAAAAGTAGGGCAATGAATAGTTTTATTTTAGTTGAATATTTCACTTTGGTTTGGTTTTTAAATTTTATACTTTTTTGTTGATGGTTTTGAATTAAAATGAGATAGCGAAGCAGATGAGTACTGAGGGGGTAAAAATAAACAATCGTATTGATATATAAATCAAAATTTAATTTCCTTCAGTTCCATTCATTCACAACTATTTATTGTGAACTGTGTTTTATTGTTTTATCAAAAAATAATTAATAAACATTTTAAAACATTTCAACCATGAAAAATTTAAGCATTATCAAAGCATTTCTACTTCTAATTGTTTCTACTATGTTAACTTCATGCGAAGCGATAGCCAGTATCTTTAAAGCAGGCATGGGGTTCGGTATTTTTCTCGTTATTGCAGTTGTAGCCCTCATCATTTTTATTATTGCGAAGGCAACAGGCAAAAGTAACAATCCTTAATCGAATAAAAGTACCGCTGATACATTAAAAAAAAGCAATAGTCTAAGTTGTTTTAAAACTTTTGCGTCAAAAGCTACACAAGCTACAGGCAGTAATACTGGATTCGTTATTGCCTGTTTTGTTATTATAAATACAAATTTATAAATCAATTAGATACAAACACTATTCAAAATCGGCTGTTCAGGCTTTTACAATAAGTAATGGAAAAATATTTTTTATCCTGAAGATTTACCTCAAACTAAAATACTATTATTGCAAATACGGATAGCGTTTATATTAGATTGCATGGTGTTCCTCAAATGTTTTATTCTAATTATACAATAGAGCAACTTCACATACTCCTTGAGAATATTATTCATCAATCCAAAATTAAAGAGGCATTTATCTATTTCAATAATACGGCAAGTACGGCAGGTATTCTCAACGCCCAGCAATTAACAGGTATAATATAATTGGTCTCAAAATTTACCCATTTAAGTAGTTTGTTAAATTTTGATTTTAGAAAATGAGAAATTGATAGTGTACGGCGCAGCAAAACAAGAGAATTTCTCTATTTTTGCTCAAATTCTTGGATATGAAAATCTATAAACAACAATGAAAGGGAAAAGGCATCTGCTTATAGGCTTGGTTTTCGGCATTATGATTGGCTGGGTATTCGGATTTCTCCGCTTTCCATACTTAGAAAAGAACGTCTCGTTTCTGCTGGGTTTTATAGCATCTTTGATATTTGTTTCGCTTCTGCTTATGATATTGATTGTATGGAACAGGCGTTTTTTGCATGGGCTGCTTGCTAACAAAGAGGGAGTAGGAGATGCTAAAAGTACGCCTAAGCCTTTGTTAATTTGGATGGTGTTGACGGGCTTTGTAGTACTGGGAAGCATCGTGAGTAGCTTAATCATTTATCGCCAGACCAATTCCTTCAAACTTCAAATTCAAAATCACGATATGGAGATGCAGAAAATGAAGGCATTGGTAGAGTTCGTGCAGAAAACCAATCAAGAGCCGTTGATGAGCAGCATTCTGGAAGAAGTTGGCGACGAATTAAGGCGCAATCCCGCAAGGACATTGACTGATGCCACGATTAACAGAATAGCGGCTTTGAGTTTCTCTTTCAAATCTTACCAAACTATCGAACAGGATAGCCTATCGAAGAAAAGATATAGCATGGAACGCGGTCAACTATTGCAGGCGTTGGTACTGATGAATATCGCTCCCCGTTCTTTCGCTCAGATAAAACGGAGTGCTGTTTTTGCCGAAGCAGATTTGCGCGGAGCAAATTTTAAAGGATTAGATTTGAGTGGCATCAACCTAAAAGAAGCACATTTGAAAGATGCTGATTTAAGCGGTGCCATACTGAGGGATGCAAATCTGGGTGGCGCAAACCTTTGGGGGGCAAATCTGAATCGGGCAAACCTGAGTAATGCTAATCTGCGAATGGCTGATTTGAGTTGGGCGCAACTGAACGAAGCAATCCTAACCTTGGTAAAACTAGAATCAGCAATCCTTTTAAACGCACAACTGATAAAGGCTGATTTGAATCATGCAAGTCTTCAACTGGTTAAGTCAGATGGTGCATTGTTCAACGAGGCAAATCTGACTAACACCGATATAATAAATAGCAGCTTTGTAAAAGCAAATTTTAGTGAGGCAAACCTAAGCGATAGCGACTTGCGAGGAATGGATATAAGCCAAGCGAATCTCGTTGGCACTCAATTAAATAATGCCATAGTATATAAAAATTGGTTAGAGCAATTAAAGGAATGGCAACCCATTGGTGGGAAAGAACTAAGCAAAAGTTATACTGTTGTAGGAAGTTCTGATACATTAAAAAAGTCTTTGTTTTATTTAAAAAAAATTGAAAAAACGGATTAAGTGGTAGGACATATTTAAACGACAAATTACTGAGGGGGTCATTTTCAACCTAAATTAAATCATTGATTTTCAATAGTAACAACTCATAATTCATAAACCCCTTTCATGACTATGTTCAACTTATTCGCAAATCCGCGCACTACTTTGTCTTCTGGTCTGAAGGGTTTAAAACCAATTTGAAAAGCCCAACTAAAATAAACCTGCAAGTCATTCAGATAATTGGCAAGCAGTTCGGGTGTCCATTTTGTTTCGCGGTTAATACCGTATTTTTCCTTTAATTGTTTGCCAATCTCTTGCCCCCATTCATTATTGACAAGATCTACATAATTGTCCACAGGTCCCTCAATCAAATCGGCAATTTGTGCTTGTGTAAATTTGCCTGTTATCAACTCAGGACGGCGATTACGTTCATGTATATCAGCAATAAAATCAGCCAGTTCCTCCGAAAAACAAGTAGTAGTGATGGCTTGTGCTGTGATGTGGTTAAAGGTATTAAGATAGCCTTTTTCTGTACTATCTCTGGCATTTTTAAAAGCCAAATCAGGCGTATTGATATTTTTTACCATTGATTCTGCAACATAATAAAAAGCCAAATCATCTGCGCCGAACACTTCTGGTCTCAAGCGCGCCAGCAAGTAAACTTTATTCAAGTCCTTTCTATTCAAAACGGCGTAAGGGCAACCAAAAAGCACCCTAAAACGTCCCCAAATAGTACCTTCCTCTTTGGCTTTCACCAAATCATTCTGGCTTATACCTTTCTCTAATAAGCTTATCACTTCTCTGTTGTCGCTACAATGACGCAACTTAACCCAGCCGCTTTCGGGCGCAGTACTATCAGTAAATCCCCCATTTTCATATTCAATTTGAATTGTTTTTTTTAGTTCATCCAAAGATGTGAATCTTGTTCCGAGTAAAGCACCACTCCCAGTTTTGTATATGTCTGCATCCGTAGATGATATAGAATTACATTCACGGAAACTAATCATGGTCGTGTTCTTAGGCACTTGATTACAGCCAATAAAAAAAATGGATAGCGAGGCTATAAATCGAAAAGTATTCATAAAATAAAACAAGATTATATTTTTTTGAAATGATGTCATCGAAAAAAAATACAAAAATTAACACTTTTTCACAAAATCGTTATTTTTTTCTAATTTCGGCACAATAAGAAAATATTATTTGTTGTTTTAAGTTTAAATTTTAACATTTGCGCTCGTTTTTGAGGGCATAAATCCACAAAACGTTGATAATCAATCAGTTAACAAAATTCAACTCTATACACCTTTTAAATAAATTGTTTATAAAATACTATGAAACAAAAACTCAGTTTCATCCTTTCGATTGCCTTCATCACTTCCATCACCTTATCAGCACAACAGACGACTGTCTTTACTGAGGCGAATCTGGCTTATAAGCGTGGAATGGATTTTTATGAAAAAGGCATTTATACCGTTGCGCAACAGGAATTTTATGTCGCGCTCACGCAATTGCGCCCCGTGCCCGAACCCGAAGCCCGTTTACTGAGGGGTAAGGCTGAACTCTATTATGCTAAATCGGCTGTCAGAGCCGGTCAGCCAAATGGTGAGCAATTGATGCTGGATTATATCCGCAACTACATGCCCGATCCATTGGCAGCTCAAGCGTCAATAGAGATGGGCGATTATTATTTCAATCAAGGCAAACCTGATAAGGCTTTTTCGTTTTATGACATCCTTGAGCCATCCGACCTCTCGCCTTCTCAGCGCGATGAGCTTTATTTCAAAAAAGGCTATACGCTTTTCATTCAAAAGAAATTCCCTCAAGCGAAGGCTTCTTTGTCGAAGGTTAAAGATTTGAATGATTTCAAATATTACAATGAAGCCAACTACTATTATGGTATGTGCGCTTTTTTTGATAATAATTTGGAAGATGCCGCTCGGAGTTTCCAACGGATTCAGAATACCAAGCAATATTCTCAACAAGTGCCTTATAATTTGGTGCAAATATATGCTGCCCAAAAGGATTACGACAAAGTGTTGAAGCAAGGCTTACAAGCTCTTGAAGATCCGAAGATTAAGAATGCCAAGCAAATTAATCAATTGGTGGGTCAAGCATATTTTGAAAAGAAAAATTATGTTGAAGCTGAAAAATATTTGGCAGAAGGAGCTGATGGCAATAATGCCATGCGCGAGGAGGATTTTTATCAACTCGGTTTTGCACAACATCGCAATGGGCATTTCAAAGATGCCGCTCCAAACTTGGAGAATTTGAATCGGACGAATTCAAAACTCGGTCAGCATGGCATGTATTTGCTTGCCGATGCTTATTTGCGTTTGGGTGACCGCCCACGGGCTAAAAATGCTTTCGCTACGGCTGCCCGTATGAACTTCGACCCCTCAGTACAAGAGGAATCTCAATGGAATTATGGCAAGTTGACGTATGAACTCAAGCAAACTCAAGAAGCAGTCGATGCCTTACAAGCCATTCCACAAGGCAGCAAGTATTTTAACGATGCTCAACAATTGCTCGGCGATGTGCTCTTGCAAACGCGCGACTATGAGCAAGCAGCAAAAGTGATAACGGCGACAGGCAATAAATCGCCTAAATTGCGTGAATCATTGCAAAAAGCCAATCTTTATAGGGCTATGCAATTTTATCAATCAGGTGATTTAACTAATGCCAAGACCTATTTGGAACGCTCTCTTGCTGATGCACCTGACGTGGAAGCTAAAGCCACAGCCAATTACTGGTTGGGCGATATAGCCTTCAATCAAAAAGATTATCCCAGTAGTCAGCGATATATGGGCAGTTTTTTGGCTGTTTCCAAATCGCTCAAAACGTTGCCATCTGAATCTTCGGTTTATATGGCGAACTATATTCAAGGCTATAATTACTTGCGTCAAAAGGATTATCAAACGGCTTTGGGCTATTTTCAAGAGTGTGTTGCAGGCATTAAAAGAGAATATAATCTGATTACCAACGATAATATCAAAACTCAAATCTTAGGCGATGCTACTTTGCGCTTAGGTGATTGCTATTTCAAACGCAATAAATATGACGAAGCTCTTCGCTATTATGATGAAGCGGTGAACAAAAACTATTCAGGTTTTGTCTATGCGCTTTATCAAAAAGGTGTGATTCAAGGTTTGAAAGGCAATAATGTTGAAAAGCTGATTTCGCTGGATAAATTGGCAAATAATTATCCTAATTCTGAGTTTGCACCTTCTGCATTACTCGAAGCAGGTATTACATATCAAAACCTCAATCAATTGGATAAAGCTCAAGAGAGTTTTACAAAATTGATTACCAATTATAAAGATAAGACAGATTTGAATGTTCAAGCGTTGTTGCGTTTGGGTTTGATAGCTCAAAATAAAGGCAATAATGAAGCGGCAATTTCTTATTATAAACAAGTTTTTTATAATAAACCATCGCCTGTTGACGCTAAAGCCGCACTCGAACGCTTGCAGGATATATATGTGAATGAGTTGGGTAAACCCGATGAATATTTTGCATTTCTTCAAACCATCCCTGGCTATAATATAGACAATATGGAGAAGGATAATATCAGTTATCGGGCAGCAGAAGTACAGTATGAGCAGGGTAATTATGAAAAAGCGATTAGCACCTTCACTAATTATTTGAGTAAATTTCCGAACTCAGCCAATACTTTAAATGCCTACTATCTTCGTGGCGAGTCGTATGCTGCTATGAAAGAATTTGATGAAGCATTCACGGATTATGAAGCCGTTGTGCAAAGAGGTCCTTCAAAATATTATGCAAAAGCAGTTGAAAAAGCTGCCCTCATTGCATACAATTTTAAGAAAGACTTTACAAAAGCCTACGATTTATATGTCAAAATGGAAAAAGCGGCTACCAGCGATGATAAACGTTTTGATGCTGAATTGGGGGCTATGCGCTCGGCTTATCGCTTAAATAAACCTGATGCCGTGGCTGAATTTGCTTCAAAAGTGATGAATAGCTCAATGGCTACTAAAGACCAAGTGGCTACCGCAGGCTTCTATTTGGGTAAAATTTCTTTCGATAGAAGTGAGTTTGATAAAGCGCAATCTGCTTTTCAAAAAACCATCAACAATGGTGGCAATGACGAACAAACAGCCGAAGCCCGTTACTTAGACGCTCTTGTAGAATATAAAAAACGCAATTTAGATATTGCCTTGAATAAAGCAGATAAGGCTTCTCAGAACAATCCGTTTGTCTTTTGGGCAGCCAAAGCGACTATTCTACAAGCAGATATTTATGCTGAAAAGAATGATTTATTCAGTGCGCGTGCCGCTTTAGAATCAGTGATTGAAGGGGTAAAAGAATTCCCTGAAATTACCAATGAAGCGAAACTCAAATTGGCTAATCTTGAGAAAAAAGAAAATCTTAAAAGCCGAATCAATCAAACTCAAAAAAATGGTTTGATTGAAATGGATAAAAATGATGGAAATTAAATAATTAGGAATTAGGAATTGTCTAAACGGATAATTTTATTTAAATAATAACCAACTACACACCAACAATAACTATTCAAAATAGACCTTATTTTATGAGAAAGATAATAAATATCCTAATAATATTAACTGTTGTAGCCGTCGGAAAATCGGCTGCTCAGCAGGGTGGTAACGTGCCTGATCAATCGCAAGACGTTATCAAAAACTTCGATGCAAAATTGCTCGAATCTGAAAAAGTCAAAATCAATCCTGTTTTGCCACCAGTAGATACTACTACTAAAGTGCAGACTTATAATGTGCCTAACAAGGTATTGGGTATTGAATATCAGCCGCCTCGTATGCGCCCCATTGCTTTGGCTCAACAAAAACTACCCCCTCAGTATAACGGCTATTTGAAGGCAGGTTATGGCTTCCCGAACTCGCCATATGGCGAAGGCGCATATCGCTATGGCGATCCGAAGCAATATCTTATTGGTTTGAGCATTAAACACCATTCCGCAGAGGATAAAAAGATAGAAAATCAACGCTTTTCCAAGACAGATTTAGAAGCAACAGGTACTTTCTATGCTCGGGCTGGCGTGGCTGTTGATGCTAAATTATTTAGCAATAACAACGTCAATTATTACTATGGCTATAATGCAGTGAGTGATTCTTCATTCAATAAAGATGCGGTTAAGCAATCCATTGGCGTTTTTGGTGCGTCTATAAAAGCCTATAATTCAGTTCGGACAGTGGCTGATTTCAATTATGGCTTAGGTCTAAGTTTTTATAGTCTCGGCGACAATTTTTCGAGTAAAGAAACTGATTTTAATATCAAAGCAGAAGCCACTAAATGGTTCAACGAAAAGCACCCCCTCAGTCTAATCATCAGAACTGAATTTACAGGCTTGGATACAACGGATAATGGTAAAAAACAGAACTTGAATAATATTTATTTGCAACCAAGTTTTACATTCAAAGGCAGTGTTTATAGCGTTAAAATTGGTGCTAATTTGATTTCAAGCAATGATATATTTTATCCAAAACCAGACATTGAAGCCACCTTGAACTTGGCAGGTAATAAACTTGGCATTTTCGCAGGCTGGCGCGGTGATATGACTAAAAATAGCTACCGCAACCTTGTGAAATATAATCCATTTATGTTTTCAAGACCTAAAATTAAAAACACTGAAATAGATGAATATTATGGTGGTGTCAAAGGAAAATTGAGTGCATTTGATTACTCTGCTCAAATTGGTTGGAGCAATAATAAGAATTTAGCCTTGTTTTTATCTGATTCTACTGACTTGAAACGCCGTTTTAATATTATTTATGACACGGTCAAAATCGCCAATATTCGAGCAGCTATTACTTTGAATGCTATTGAAAATTTGGAATTAACGGGCACGATTAGCCAAAATGTTTATACAGCTAAAAAGCAAAAAGCGGCTTGGGGTTTGCCTTCACTCGATGTGAATGTATCTGCCAAATACAAGGTGTTTGAAGATGTTAAAGCCAATACAATGGCTAATTTGAAAGCTTCATTGTTCGTACAAAATGGCGTCAATTACATCAATAAAGCCAAGCAAGCTGACCGTTTAAGCCCTCTTTTTGATTTGAGTGTAGGCGGCGAGTTGTTTTTCAGTAAAAATATAGGCGTTTTCCTGGATGCTAATAACCTTTTGAATCTCAAACGCGAACGTTGGCAAAATTATCCGACCTTTGGTTTGAATATTTTAGGGGGTGTTTCAGCGCGGTTTTAAGCTTGGACATAAGTTTAGTCAACAGAATTTTGGTAATGACTTAGGTAATCGCCCCAGAGGGGCTAAATGTCGGTAGAAATTATTAACCAATATTTCGCCCCTCTGGGGCTTGAACAATGGGTATATATTCTTTACTACCGACATTTAGCCCCTCTGGGGCGATTACCTAAGTAATTACAATATTTCATTCATAAAGACCCCCTCAGTATGAAACCATATTTACACATAAAAACCAGCCTATTCCTCCTCGTCTTTCCCTATTTTTTAATCGCCCAAACCATCAGCCCTCGCCTCATAGGCAGCCGTTACGCAGCCTTAGGCAATGCAAGTGTCGCATTACGTGATGCACAATCATTATTCAGCAATGCCGCTGGATTATTAGGCGTTGAAAATAAAACTTTAATCCTCAATTCCGCTTGGTTTTATGGTGTCAATGAATTGAAACCCATAGCAGTGGGTTTTGTCATGCCGAATCCATCGGGCGTGTTAGGTTTTTCTCTCAAGCATTTTGGATTTGAAAGTTTAAAAGATAACACTTTGGGAGTGGCATATGCGCGGAAGTTTTCTTCGAAATTAGATGCTGGTATCCAACTCAATTACTCCAATATTACTATAAAAGACAATGGCTCTCGAAATGTCATTGGATTCGATATAGGATTTAACACATTGATTATCAAGGATTTATACATGGCTTTTCATGTACAAAACCCGATTCCTATCCAATCGCCCGACATAGATAAGACCCCCTCAGTATTTCGGCTCGGTTTAGCATATTCTATCAACACAGCCGTTTTGATGGTCACAGAAGTTAAAAAAGACCTCTCCTACCCTGCTTCCGTTCGCATAGGCATGGCTTACAAACCAACTGATAAAACGGAGTTTCGAGGTGGTTTTGAAACGCAGCCCGTCAAAATAGCTTTTGGTTTTGGCTATGTTTTAACTGAAAATTTAAATGCGGATTTAGCCGTTTCAAGCCACAGCGTATTGGGTTTGACGCCTTCAATAAGTATTCACTATGTTTTTAAAAAATGAATACCTTTGTAGCATTTGAAATTTAAAATCATTATGAAAAAAGTATTAATTGTTGCTGCTACTACATTTGAAATTCAACCATTTTTGGATTTTTTAAAACATCAATCTGCTCAAAAATACAACCCCTTGTTCGGTCAAAACGGGTATGAAATAGACGTGACTGTTACAGGCGTGGGATTAGCCAATACGGCTTTTGAAATGGGTAAAGCCCTGACAAAAAAGTTGTATGATTTGGCTATTAATGTCGGTGTAGCAGGCAGTTTTAATCGCAAAATACTGAGGGGGGATGTCGTGGAAGTCTTGAGTGAACAGTACGGCGATTTGGGTGTAGAGGAAGCCGATGGTAGCTTCACAGATATGTTTGAAATGGGTTTGATAGATGGTAGTCAAAAGCCATTTTATCAAAGTAAACTATTGAATATCAAGCCTTTACAATTGCCACATTTAAAGCAAGTGAAAGGTTTGACCGTCCAAAAAGTGCATGGCTTTACGGATAGTATTGAAGCCCTTTTAAAAAAATATAAAGTAGATATTGAAACGATGGAAGGTGCAGCCTTCTTTCAAGCCTGCATGACTGAGGGGGTGGCTTTTTCAGAAATCAGAGCCATTTCAAATTATGTAGAACCTCGCAATCGAGACAATTGGAAAATAGCAGAAGCCATCGAAAATTTGAATAAAACCTTAATTGAGTTGTTTGAAAAAAGACTCATTTAATATGGGTAATGGGTAATAGGTAATGGGAACGCGGATGACACGGATTAAGCTGATTGACGCTGATTTTTTACAATTAAACAAAATAAATCTGTAGAAATCAGCTTCATCCGTGTCATCTGCGTTCCCATTACCCATATTTCAATGAAAGTCCTCTAATTTTTCATTGGTAGAAATAGCCCAAAGCCCTATGAAAGTAATAAGACCGTTCAAAATCAGTAGTTCAAAATCAAATTTATAGCCGCTGAACCAAGCCTCTGAATTTCGATTGATAATATAGGTGAGGATAGGAGACGCAATGCAAATATAAGGAGCGAGGTGGTCTCTAATTTTCTTTTTAGTTAAAAAACCAAAGGCGAATAAGCCGAGAAGTGGTCCATAAGTATAGCCCGCCGCCTTGTAAATGGCTTCAATGACAGACGAATCATTGATAATGTAGAACAAAATAATGATAAAAAACAGCAAAACAGAAAAGCCGAGATGCACCAGCGTTCGAGTTTTATGTGTTGATTCCTCTTGCGTTTCTTTCTTTTGAAATCCTAAAAAGTCGATACAAAAGGCTGTTGTGAGCGATGTCAAAGCGGAGTCTGCACTGGCATAAGTAGAAGCCAGTAAACCCAAAAAGAATAATACGCCAATAAACGGCGTAGAATAATTCAAAGCAATGGTTGGAAATAATAGGTCGGTTCGTGGCGTACCATTCACAATTGGAATAGCAATATTATTTTGTTTAGCGTACATGAATAATAAAATGCCTAAAACAAGGAATAACAAATTGATGAATGCTAAAAGTGCTCCATAGCTCATCATATTTATTTGAGCACCCCTCAGTGTTTTGACCGTCAGATTCTTTTGCATAATGTCTTGATCAAGCCCAGACATGACTATACATATACTTGCACCTGCGAGGAATTGTTTGAAGAAGTTTTTAGCATCGCCCCACCCGTTTTCAAAGAAAAAAACTTGAGATTTAGGAGACTCCGTAACGGTGCGGATAATGCCGCTAATATCTAAACCCAATCTATCACCTATCACATATAAGGTCATGACGAGGGTGGTGATGAGGCAAAGGGTTTGTATTAAATCCGTCCAAATAATGGTTTTAACTCCGCCTTTGAAGGTATATGACCATATCAAACCAATCGTAATGGCGACTGTCAGCCAAAACGGAATCCCAAATGGAGAGGTGACAAACTGATGCATCACCATCGCCGCCAAATACAAACGGAAGCCCGAGCCTATCGTTCGAGACAAAAGAAAAAAGGCAGAACCTGTTTTATAAGATGCCGTTCCAAACCGTTTTTCAAGATAGGTATAAATGGAAATGAGGTTCAATTTATAGTACATCGGCATCAAAACGAAAGAGATGACGGTATAACCCAGTAAAAAACCAAACACTGTTTGCATATATGACATAGACCTCGCCTCGACCCAACCGGGTACCGAAATGAAAGTCACGCCTGAAATAGACGTTCCAATCATGCCAATGGCGATTAAATACCACGGCGATTGGCGTTTTGCCATGAAGAAAGAATGGTTATCCGAAGAACCTCTACTTGTGAGATATGAAATAAGAATCAGCATCAGAAAATAGCCGATGAGAATAAAAAGAATAAGTTGTGGCGATAATTGAGACGTCATAATTGGATTGTGATTCAGTTATAAAAATAATTGAGGTTTGAAATTAGACATTATTGAGAATAAAAGAAGGAGATTTTAATTTTTATCAAAAAAAATGCCTTTCCAAAAGTTCAAAACTTCTGGAAAGGCAGATTATTAATTGAGATTTAACTCAATTTAAGAGTCGAATATAGACTCAATTTAATTTGTTTTAGTCTCTTCTTTAGCATCTACATTGCCCTTAATCATCAATACGACGTTTGCAGGATCAGTATTTGCTGTCAACGTAACAGTCTTGCTTTGCGGACCATTCTTATGAGCTGAATCAAAAATGACTTTGATTTCGCCTGTTTTACCTGCTTTTATAGGCTCTTTAGGCCATTCAGGCACTGTACATCCGCAGCTACCTCGCGCATCGCTGATGATAAGATCTTCATTGCCCACGTTTTTAAATTTGAAAAGATGGGTCATTTTATCACCTTCTTTCAGTTTACCCCAATCGTAGCTCATCTCATCAAATTTGATGGATGTTACTTTACCTGCCGTTTTATTCACAGGATTTTGAGCACCTGGCGAAACCTGCGTTGCATTTGGCGTCACAGGTTCGATTTGAGCTTTTGCTGTAGATGGTGCAGGCTCTATGGCTTTGGGCGTAGTAGTCTCAGTGGCAGCATCGGTCTTTGGTTGCTCAGTACTGTTAGGAGTAGCCGCTGACATTGAAGCTGCACCTACTGTGTTTGAAGATGCTGATGGATCATTTTTACAAGCAAAAGCTAAAGTGATGACACTTGCTAAAGCCATGCTTTTTAATACATTTTTCATTGCTATTCGTTTTTTATTATTTTAAAAGGATGAAATTTAATACAAAATTAATAAAAAAACACTTTTATACTGAGGGGGGTTCATTTTATTTTAAAATTAACAGATAATTAATCTTTGAGCAAATCAGGTCGTCTATCCTTCGTTCGCTTCATAGATTGTTCAAACCGCCAATCTGCTATCTTCGCTTCATGTCCCGACAATAAAATATCAGGCACTTTCCAACCTTCATAATCTGCGGGGCGAGTATAAACAGGCGGTGCTAAAAGATTATCTTGAAACGAATCGAATAAAGCAGAAGTTTCATCTCCCAATACACCAGGTATTAATCGACCGATGGCATCCGTCAAAATAGCCGCTGGTAGTTCGCCACCTGAGAGGACATAATCCCCAACCGTTACTTCCATTGTAATAAAATGCTCGCGCACACGTTCGTCCACACCTTTATAATGACCGCATAAAATGATGATATTTTGAAGCATAGATAAGCGGTTCGCCATTGGTTGATTGAATTGCTCACCGTCGGGAGTCATGTAGATTATTTCGTCGTAATGGCGTTGAGATTTGAGATGATTGATGCATTTAGCAATAGGTTCAATGAGCATCACCATGCCCGCACCGCCGCCGAATTGGTAATCATCTAATTGTTTATGCTTGCCTGTAGAATAGTCTCTGAGATTGTGGACATGTACTTGAAACAATCCTTTCTCCTCTGCCCTTTTCAAGATGGAGTGTTTGAATGGGCTTTCCAAAAGTTCTGGTACGGCAGAAAGAATATCAATACGCATTTCGGATATGGGATTTCGGGTTTCGGATATGGGATTTCGGATTTCGGCAACATCCGAA
>JAYTUY010000237.1:0-14838 GCA_043744275.1 Saprospiraceae bacterium | reverse complement strand
TCAAATCTAACGGCTTCATGCGAAGTTGATGTATTTTTGGGCGAAAATAATGAAAAGTAATATGAAAAGACCGCTAATTTTAGTTGTTAACGACGATGGTATTTTTGCGCCTGGCATTCGTGCCTTGGTGGAAGTAGTTCAGGAGTTAGGTGATGTGATTATCGTCGCGCCCGATTCGCCGCAATCTGCCAAAGGTCATGCCTTGACCATCCACGACCCTATCCGCATCAATAAAGATAAAAAAATATTTCAGGGTCTGGAAGCCTACGAATGTTCGGGTACGCCTGTGGATTGTGTGAAGCTCGCTAAACATGTGGTGCTCAAAGATAGACCCATTGACCTCTGCGTGAGCGGTATCAATCATGGCTCAAATGCTTCGATTAATATCATTTATAGCGGCACAATGTCGGCAGCCATGGAGGCGAGTATCGAGGGCATCCCCTCAGTCGGATTCTCTTTGTGCGATTTTTCTTTCGATGCTAATTTTGAACCTTGCAAACCATTTATTAAACAGATTTGCGAATTCATGTTGCGTAATACCTTGCAAACCAATCTTTTAAATGTCAATATTCCTAAATTGCCTTTTGATAAAATCAAAGGCATGAAGATTTGCAGACAAGCCGAAGCCCGTTGGATAGAGGAATTTCAAGAAAATAAAGACCCTATGGGCAAACCTTATTATTGGCTAACTGGCAAATTTGTCAATCTTGACGAGGGCAAAACAGACTCCGATATTTGGGCTTTGGACAATGGCTATGTTTCCATCGTGCCTTCTTATCACGATTTGACCAATTATAAAGGCATTGAAGAATTACGAAAAACAGACTTGTTAAATTAGGAGTTAGGAATTAGGAATTTGGAATATGGAATATGGAATTTGGAATTTGAAATTATTTAAAATAATAAAATGATGATTTTTAGACGCAACAATCTTAATATCGGCATCGGTATCGCCATGATTTTCCCTTGGGTGGTTTTTGGTATTTTAGTTGGCATCGGTCAGCTTGCTTCATTACCGCTTAAAGTGCGGACGATGGCGTTGATTTCCATCTGTTGCAATATGTTGATTACGCGCCAATTTAAGAAAAATCGGGCGGCGGAGTCTGTGCGTGGAACTGTTTTGGCAACTGTTGGGTTGAGTATTGTTTGGATTATTTGGTTTGGTCAAGAGATTTATACTGAGCTTCAAAATTCTTAGTTGATGGACGATATTATTTTTTATTTCAGTTCACCCGCTAATATGGTGAATGATATGTATATGGCTGATAGCATTTCGCTCAAAACATGGGAAGAAATGCTGGCGGAGGGTTGGCGACACAATGGCAAATTGATATTCAGAACGAGCCATGATGTAGATGAAAATGATGAATTAAATGACGTTTTACCCTTGCGTTATCGGTTGAAAAATTTTAATTTGAGTAAAAGTCAACGCAAAATTTTTAGTAAAAATCAAGACTTGACTTATGTTTTTAGACCTTTAACAATAGATGCAGAGAAGCATGAAATGTTTGAACAACACACTCAAAGGTTTCAATTCAATAAGCCCGATTCTATTTTTAATTTCGTTTCAAAAGAACCAAATCGCCCTTTTAAAACATGGGAATTATGCGTTTATAAAAATGAAAAATTAGTAGCTTGCAGTTTCATTGACATCACAAAGCATTCATTATCAAGCACTTATGCGATGTTTGATTTGTCAGAATCCAAACGCAGCTTGGGCATTTATACCATGATTTTAGAAATTCAGTATGCCATTGAAAAGAAAAAAAAGTATTATTATCCAGGTTATGCCTACGAAAAACCGTCTTTTTACGAATATAAAAAAAAGTTTGACAATGTCGAATTTTATGACTGGCAGAGCGGGATTTGGTTGCCCTTAAATTATGTTCAGGAGCAAGTTGAAAGTTCTCAAAAAAAAACTGAAAATATATAGTCAATATAACAAAAAAATACTTTCACAAAAGCCTCAACAACTATGCTATTAGACATCAACGAAAATTTGGAAAGATATGAAATGTCGCTCTCTGATTGGGAGTCCCTCCTCACGTCGGGTTGGGATAGAGTGGGCAGCTATTTTTTTCATCGGCGTTTTGATTTGTTTCAAACCCTTTTTGAAGATGCTGTGATTGCCTACGAATTGATGCCTTTGCGCTATAATTTAGAGGATTTTTCGTTTTCAAAAAGCCAACGCATTCTTCAAAAACGCAATGCCGATTTGACGCGTATATATCGCCCTGCCATTATTGATGATGAAAAATTGAAGCTGTTTGATGAATGGTATTTCGGACGATTTTATATGGAAGGCACTATTTTTACATGGGTTTCAGGGATTGAAAAGCCGTTTCCGACTTATGAAGTGAGTGTGTATAAACGCGATAAACTCATCGCTTGCAGCTTTTTCGACGTGACCCCCTCAGTACAATACAGCACTTTGGCAATGTACGACCCCAATGAAAAGCACCGCAGCTTGGGGACTTATACAATGATTTCGGAGGTGGAACATGCTTTAAACAACCATAAAACGCATCATTATCCAGGTCATGCTTACTCTCAAAAATCATTGTACGACTATAAAAAGCGTTTCAATAATTTGGAATGTTTTGATTGGCAAAATTCAAATTGGAAACCGATTTCAAGAATTATTTAAATGAAATACTACATCATAGCAGGCGAAGCATCAGGAGATTTGCATGGTTCAAATTTGATAAAATCTTTGCAAAAAATTGATAATCAAGCTGTTATATATGCGTGGGGTGGCGATATGATGGAAGCAACTGGCGCAACGCTCAGAAAGCACTATCGAGATTTGGCGTTCATGGGTTTTATAGAAGTGGTTAAAAATTTGAGAACTATTTTTAAAAATATGGCGTTTTGCAAAAAAGATATACTCGATTTTCAACCCGATGTCATTATTTTTATAGACTATCCTGGCTTCAATCTCCGCATTGCCAAATGGGCGAAAAAACAAGGCATCCGCACATTTTATTATATCTCTCCTCAAATTTGGGCTTGGCATTCTTCGCGCGTTCATGGCATCAAGGCGACGATAGACCGCATGTTTTGCATTCTGCCTTTTGAAAAAGATTTTTATAAAAAATATAATTATGATGTGGATTATGTCGGGCATCCGCTTTTAGATGTGATTGAAAATCGCCCTTTCGCTGCTGATTTTAGGGCTAAAAATCGACTGAGTGATAAGCCGATTATTGCGCTCATGCCCGGTAGCCGCCGCCAAGAGATTTCGATAATGCTCCCTATTATGCTTTCCGTAGTGGCGTCTGAAGAATTTAAAAATAAATATCAATTTGTGATAGCGGCTGCTCCTTCGCAACCCCTCAGTATTTATCATGATTCTCTGAAAAATATGAATGATACTGTTCAAATTGTTGAAGGACAGACCTATGATTTATTGCAAAATGCCACAGCCGCTTTAGTGAAATCAGGCACTTCAACGCTCGAAACAGCTTTGTTTGGTGTGCCTGAAGTGGTGTGTTATAAAGGTAGCCCCATTTCTTATGCGATAGCAAAACGCGTTGTGAATGTGAAATATATCTCATTGGTGAATTTAATAGCCGATAAAATGATCGTCAAAGAGTTGATTCAAGATGATTTGAATACAGTAAATTTGAAAAAAGAATTGACACAAATTCTTGAAAATCAATCAATTATGAAAAAAGAGTACAAAATACTGAGGGGTCTATTGGGCAATGCAGGCGCGAGCGAGCGGACTGCCAACCTGATGTATAGTTACTTAAAAAAATAAAAAAAAGCGGTGACTTCCCCCGAAAATCACCGCCAGCCCTGTGTTGTTAACCTAATCAAAACGCTTAAACTTTTTCCTTTACAAAAACCCAACTTTTTGTAAAAAGTAATTTTTTCCGATCATTGTTGCTCTTCCGAATGTCCACTTGAAAGTAAGAAACACCGTGCTCCAATTCAGTTTGAACTTCATGGATGGCATAGCCCGCATAGTTTTTGGCGATAAAATCTTTGACCGATTGAGGCACTGAACTCATTGGCACAACTGTACCTGAGCTGCTCAAAGATGATGTTGAATTGTCGCTTCCTGGTGAAACACCATCCAATTTTTGACATGATGCGAGAGCGAATACAAGGCTTGCTGCTAAAAACAGGTTTTTTTTCATGATTTTAATTTTTAGTTTTGTTAAAAAATTTTAGATAAAAATTGTGAAATCCTTTTCGATTAATTGATGATACAAATGTAGCATCAGCGGTAGCCGCATAGCAAATGAAGGTGACTGAATCGGGAAAAGAGGTGGATGAACAAGGTAATCACCTGTTTGATTCATTCTAAAATATTTAAAAGCACGTCTCCCAAAAACTAAAAACAGCGGTTTTTGTTAAAAATTAATAAAGTCCTCTAACTTTACACCGTCAAAAATGCCTTTTATGAGCAATATCAAATTGGGAATAATGAATGAAAAAAATAAGCTTTGGCTCAAACGCCTGGGTGTAGGCGGCTTTCTGTTTTTTTTAATAAAAGGATTGATTTGGATAGCCATTTTTGCAGGGATGGGTAAATGCGTGATGAATTAAAATATGAAATTATTAGCTAAAACTTTTGCAGGACTTGAAGAAGTCCTTGCTGACGAAATCAAAGCCCTCGGCGGTCAGAATATTAAAATTATCCGCAGAGGGGTTGAATATGAAGGGGATAAACGCCTGCTTTATCGCTCCAATATCGAATTGCGGACGGCTTTGCGTATTTTAATGCCCATCGCTCATTTTCGCTCTCGCCATGAAAGTGCCTTTTACAACAAAATCAAGGAGATTGATTGGTCTCAAATTATGGATGTCAAGCAGACTTTTGCTATTGACCCTGTGGTGCGTTCTACCTATTTTACCCATTCTCAATATGTCGGTCTGAAAACGAAAGATGCCATTGCTGACCAATTTCGAGAGAAAATGAACAAGCGTCCGAACGTGAACACGGCTACGCCTGATGTGATGATCAATGTGCATATTAATGAGGATGAAGTCACTATTTCGTTGGATTCTTCAGGCGATTCGCTGCATCGGCGCGGCTATCGGGTGGATACTTTGGAGGCTCCCATCAACGAAGTCTTGGCGGCAGGTATGATTTTACTGAGTGGTTGGAAAGGAGAATGCGATTTCGTGGACGGCATGTGCGGCACAGGCACGATACTCACGGAAGCCGCTTTGATTGCGACCAATACACCCCCTCAGTATGCAGACCCTTCAAGCCCTAATAATCGGCAATATTTCTGTTTCAAACATTGGAAAGATTTTGACAAAGACCTTTTTGAAGATGTGTTAAAAAATACTCAAGCACAAAGAGTTGATTTGCAACATGTTATAAAAGGTTCGGACTTAAATTTTCAAGCACGGCGTGTCTCCGAGCGCAACGTGGAAGCTGCTTTTTTGACGGATAAAATTGAACTTGCGCGTAAGGATTTCTTTACTTTGAGCAATAATGTGGAAGAAGGCAAAGGCGGTATTTTGATGATGAATCCTCCTTATAATGAACGATTGAAATTAGAGGATGCTCAAGCATTTTATAAACAAATTGGCGATGCCATGAAAAAACATTGGAAAGGTTGGGAGGTGTGGATTATCTCAGGCAATTTGGAAGCGGTGAAAGCGATTGGTTTGAAACCATCGAAGCGGATTACACTTTATAACGGGGCTATTGAGTGTAAATTTTTGAAGTTTGAAATGTATTAGATAGTTATGAGTTATGAGTTATGAGTTGACACTTTTATAACTTATTGATAGTCAATTATTTATGAAAAATAATATTTATAATTTCATTTAATGGAAAAGCATAAACTCCTTGAAGTCAAAGATTTAACCGTTCAATTTGAAACCGAAAGCGGTACTGTGACGGCTGTCAATAAAATCAGTTTTACCTTGCACAGAGGCGAAACGGTTGGCATAGTAGGCGAATCAGGTTCGGGCAAATCAGTCACTTCGCTGAGTATTATGCGCCTTATCAATGAGCCGCCAGGGAAGATTGCAGGGGGGCAAATCCTGTATTATCCGCCTTCTGATGATAAAAATACTGAGGGGGGTAATCCCATTGATTTATTGAAATTAAAAGAAGAAGATATGCGTGGCTATCGAGGCAACGAACTCGCCATGATTTTTCAAGAGCCGATGACCTCGCTCAACCCTGTTTATACCTGCGGCGACCAAGTGATGGAAGCCATTTTGACCCATCAAAACGTGTCTAAAAGTGCTGCAAAAAATCAGACAATTGCTCTTTTTGAAAAAGTAAAACTCCCTGACCCTGAACGGGCTTTCCGCAGCTATCCGCATCAACTGAGTGGTGGTCAAAAACAGCGCGTCATGATAGCGATGGCGATGTCGTGCAACCCCTCAGTATTGATTGCCGATGAACCGACGACCGCTTTAGACGTGACTGTTCAGAAGACTATTTTAGAGTTGATGAAGGATTTGCAGCGTGAAATGGATGCGGCGATTATATTTATTACACATGATTTGGGGGTGATAGCAGAAATAGCAGACCGTGTGATTGTAATGTACAAAGGCAGTATTGTTGAAGAAAATACGGTTAAAAATATTTTCAAAAACCCTCAACATCCTTATACCAAAAGCCTTTTGGCATGTCGTCCGCCTTTAGGCGATAGATTGCGGCGGCTGCCCGTTGTGGCTGATTTTATGGAAGTGAGTAAAAATGAGGATGGCAGTATTAAAATTGTAGAGAAACTTGATACGGTTGCCCATATTTTAAATTCAGTGAAAATTCCGACGTCAGAAACTGAAATGCGCTTGCAAAATTTGATGAAAAATGAACCAATTTTGCAAATAAAAAATCTCAAAACATGGTATCCAAGTAAGAAAAATTTCTTTGGCAAAACGACTGAATTTGTCAAGGCAGTGGATGATGTCAGCTTCGATGTTTACCCAGGCGAGACCCTGGGTTTGGTGGGCGAATCAGGCTGTGGGAAGACAACTTTAGGGCGGACTATTCTCAAATTAGCCCCTGCTACTGAGGGGTCTATATTTTACAAAGGAAAAGATTTAACCAAGCTTAACTCTTTGGAAATGAAGGAGTTACGTAAAGATATTCAAATAATATTTCAAGACCCTTATTCATCTTTGAACCCTCGCATGACCATTGGTTCAGCTATTATGGAGCCAATGCAAGTCCATAATTTGTATAAAAATGATGCAGAACGCAAGGCGAAAGTCATCGAATTACTCGAAACCGTGAGCTTGGATGCAGCGCATTTTAATCGCTATCCGCATGAGTTTAGTGGTGGTCAACGGCAGCGAATTTGCATCGCTCGGGCATTGGCTTTGAATCCTAAATTTATTATATGTGATGAATCAGTTTCAGCATTGGATGTTTCGGTTCAAGCTCAGGTTTTGAACTTGCTGATTGAGCTGCGACAGAAAATGGATTTTACGTGCATCTTTATTTCGCATGATTTATCAGTTGTCAAATTTATTAGCGATAGGATGGTGGTGATGAACAAAGGAAAAATTGAAGAAATGGGCGTTGCAGACGATATTTACAATCACCCTCAAAAAGCCTACACTCAGAAGCTCATCGAAGCCATACCCAAAGGCTTATAATTTAAGCATGAGGCATAGTTTTGATGTGTTGGAAAAACTACTGCCACTTGAAGGCTTTAATTATTTGAAAATCAATCAATTACGATTTATAGAAAAAACATAGGCGATGGCAAATTAAATTTTGTCTATCGCCTTTTTCGTTCTATAATGTTTTACCATATGTTGTCTATGGCACGGGATTTGGACTATTCCTTACAACTGAAACAAAATTTTTTATCTTTTTAAGGAACAAACGAACCAATTAAAATCCAGAATTTCTTATGACACGAATCTTAGTTATTGACGACGAGAGAGAAACCAGACAAGCGTACAAATCAGTCCTTGAAAAGCTTGATTGCTTAGTAGATGTTGCCGATGATGGCATAGACGGTTTGGAGCGATTCCTTAACAAAATCTACGATGTGGTTATCACTGACTACAATCTTGACAACATTGATGGTATGCAAATGTTGGAGCATTTCCAACATATTGATTCAAAAGTGCCTGTTATTTTTTCATCAGGCGTGGCTGACGACGAGGTGATTGATGAGGTGATGCAAGGCGGCGCGTTTGATTTTATACCCAAACCTGCCAATATTGAGCGACTGCTTTTGTCTATCAGCAAAGCCATTTATTTTAAGCCCGCACACAAAACCGATGAAGATACACCGCCCGGCGCACCTGTATCGCAAGACTAAATGATGAACGAATTCATCTAAAAATGCCCCCTCAGTGTTGATATACTGAGGGGGTATTTTCGTGCCGCGAAACTCCAGTTTCGCTTTATCAATTCATGCATTATACTTGTTGTATTATAGCGCAATAGGAACGCGGATGACACGGATTGTGCTGATTATCGCAGATTTTTTCTGTAAATTTATAAATTATCCGTGTTAATCCGCACCATCCGTGTCATCCGCGTTCCCATCAAAACAAGTCTATTGAATTGTGTGTATTATTTAGCTATAAAAATAAGAAGCCACTAAGAGAATTGAGTAAAATAAATAAATTTTTACATTTGTATAATCTTGAAAATCAATATTATATCGTTTTTTTAGAAATAAAATCATCAATATTTTTTCTATTAAAAAACCGATGACAGTTGCCCAAGCCACGCCTTTCAAGCCCATTGGAAAAATCAAAATGACACTCAAAACGATGATTAAAAGCGTTTCGATGATGGATATTTTCAACATCACAGCCGTTTCCTTTTTAGCCAATAAAATACTCTGCGGAAATAACGCTCGACTCAATAAGAGCAATAAATAAATATTAAAAATATCTGCGCTCGCTGAATAATCATTGCTGAAAGCAGTCTTAAAAAGCCATTTGGAAGTGAGCATCAAAACGATGGATAATGGGAAAAGCCAATGCCAAAGCCTGAGCGATTTATTTTTCAATACAGCAAAATCTTTTTTTTCTAAACTCGTAGAAGCCAGTATAGGCACGATGGCACTGCTCATACCCGTTGCTAAAGCCAATGCCAGAGGGAATTCCCGAGCGCCAAATCTGAAAATAGCGAACACCGTTTTATCGCCTTCAAAATGCCAATTCACTATCCAATTACTGAAAGTTGTTACTAAGCCTCCTAAAAAAGTGTAGCCCATCAGCGGCAAGCATAAGACGATGAAAGATTGGATTAAAAGCCTATTTATTTTGAAAATTCCATTTTGTAAAACATTGATTATCAACACAATGTATCGAATAATGGAGACAATGACCATTCCCCAAATACTCAATTCAAAACTATAATCCATCCAAATTGGGAGCATTATACTGAGGGGTAGTAAAATATGAGAGAGGGCGGAATAAGTCAAAATACTGAGGGGTCGGTTTTCAACAATCCAAAAATTTTCTAAAATATAAGGTGGGAGATTGAGCAGTAGATAAATACAAAATATTTCAAAATGTGGCAATTCTGAATGAGCCGTAAAAAAAAGTAAAAATGGTTTTTTGAAAATTATTAAAACAAAAAAAATAATAATACTTAAAATATTGGTAATCAAGAAGATATTGAATTTGAAGGCTCGTTTTTCAAGATTATTTGAGGGGGAATATTGCGCCAAAATGCCTTGTAGTAAAGCATTGAGCCAAAAGAAACTCACTGTGGTACTGATAAACATGAGGGTTTCAAAAACACCAATATTATCCGTCGAAATGCCACTTTTTACCAATAAAATGGATAGCAAAATGAAACTCCCTTGCCTGAGAATGAGGTTGATTTGATAGGCTGTTGTGGTTGTTAAACTCATGATTTTAATACAGTCATAGCTTGAGGTCCTGTGCAAAATACTAAATCTAAGATGCTGAGATTGGGTAAAAAACCTGTTCGTTCTTGAAAAAGTTGGGCATATTTTTCTCCTTGAAAATCGCTTTTATTGGGTAATATTTTATTCCTCAAATCTATCCCCTCAGTAAAAATTGTTTTATAATCATTTGGAAATGAAACACTTACAGAGTTTTTTAATTTTAATATTTTCAAAAACGTTTCAAGAATTGCCATATTTAAATCAAACAAATAGTCCCATTTTTTCAAAAAAAACGGCTCTAACTGAGGGGCATAATGCTCCCAAAAAGGGGCAGAGCCATAAGCCGTTCGGATGCTTTGCCAATGTTGTTTTTGCCAATTCATATCGTAAGCGATAGCGACGTCTTGAATCGGTTGTTTGGCATTTTTACCTTTCCGAAGCGGCACGCTTAATACCTGAACGCCAGTAGAATGAGCGATATGACAGCGATTGCGATAACTGCCTTTTTGATAATTTTCATGCGCCTCAATAACAACATGCGGGAATTGAAATAATTGTTTGAAATATTCAATCGGCGGAAAATATTGTGCTTCAATGATGAGAGAATTGTTAGAATTCATAGATTTTTCAACTATTATATGGATATTGCGACAAAAATAGTTGAATTTCGATTGAATATATTAAATTTGCGTCGATTTTAAAATCACATAATGAATAGCCTTATTTTACTGATAATACTCACACTCGTTTCGGGTTTTTTTGTCATGTCTGAATTAGCCCTTACATCAGCCAGAAAAATTCGTCTTGAGATACTTGCCAAAAAAGGTCATAGCGGAGCGAAAGCTGCTTTTGCCTTAGCTCATTCTCCAAATAAATTCCTTTCCGCAACTCAAATTGGGATTACCCTCATTACAATCGTGATGGGTGTGGTCGGTGGCGAGGCATATGCAGAAAAGATTGCGCCTTATCTTGAACCGCTACCATATATAGGTGTGTATGCTCATCAAGTAGCATCGGCAATCAATATCATATTTGTGGCTTACATCACTATTGTTTTTGGAGAAATGATTCCGAAACGGATTGCATTGTCGAAACCTGAGGTCATCTCTCAATTGGTGGCTTTACCGATGATGTGGATTATGCGGATTTTACGCCCGTTTGTTTGGTTGTTAAGTTCGTCAACAGAAATTTTTATGCGTTTTTTCAACATAAAAATTGATGAATCGAAGGTAACAGAGGAGGAAATCAAAGCCATTATTGATGAAGGAGCAACGGCAGGCACCATTGAAGAAATCGAGCAAGACATTGTAGAGCGGGTTTTTCATTTAGGCGATAAAAAAGTAGGAACGCTGATGACCAATCGTTCGGATATTGTTTGGTTGGATGCCCTTGAATCATATGAATTTAATTTGGAATTAATACAAAAGCACAGCCATGCGGTTTATCCTGTTTGTGAAGGCGAGTTGGATAATGTTTTGGGTATTATTACAGTCAAAGATATATTGGCATTGACTTTAAAGAAAGAAAAAGTTGACTTTAGTAAAATGGTCAGAATGGTCAATTATTTCCCTGAAAGTATGAATGCCTATTCAGCTCTTGAAAAATTTAAGGATTCTAAAATACATCAAGGCTTGGTCGTTGATGAATACGGTACGCTCGTCGGGATTGTCACGATTAATGATGTTTTTGATGCTTTAGTCGGCGATATTTCAGAAGGTGATGGTCAAATTGCCTACGAATTAATACCTCGCGAAGATGGTTCATGGCTCATAGATGGGCAGTATCCGTGGGATGATTTCCTCAAAGAATTTGATGTAGATGATGATACACATACACGCGAAGGATTTCATACCATCGGCGGTTTTATCATTCATGTCTTGGAAGCCTTGCCCTCAACAGGCGAAATTATCAAATGGAATGAATTTAATTTTGAAGTCGTTGACATGGACGGTATGAGAATTGATAAAATTATTGTTAAAAAAACGGCTGAGGATTAAACCTCCTATTAAATTTATTTTTATTGTAACAATAAGCATTTATGATGAAAGACGTTTATTTGCAGAACATTTATTTTGTAACTAAAACCGTTTTATTGTCAATGAAAACTTTGAAAAATCTATCTATTACTGCGTTTTTATTCATTCTTTCTGTCCTATTTATCACTTCCTGCAAACCCGATAAGATTGATGAAACCCTCAAAGTATATGGCAAAGTGATGCTTGTACATGCTGCACCGGGCGTTCCTGCCGTAGATTTATTGATTGCAGGCGTTAAAAAAAATACTGATTCGATTGTTTACACCAAAAATTCGGCTTATTATGATATTGAAGTGAGCACTTCTAATTATGTCATCACGACCAAATATTCTAAAGCAGGCACTCGATTGGATTCCGCAGGTGTGAAAGCCATCAAAAATACAGGATTTTCCTATTTCACTTATATTGACAACGATGCGGCTAAAAGCGTTCGGGTATTGGCATCTACGGACAATCTCACCTTACCCGCTGCCGGTAAAGCCAAAGTGCGGTTTGTCAATTTGCTACCTGATATACCGAATAATGTGGCGGTTGATGTCGAAGCTGTTGCACCGGGCGGAGTACCCACTCCTCGCAATGATTTCACGAATGTCTCTTTCAAAACCATCAAGGATTTTGTAGAAATTAACAAAGGCACGTATGATTTCAAAATTAAACAAACAGGCACAACTAATGTCATTTTAACCGTTCGCGATGTGGTGATTATAGAGGGTAAACTCAATACTTTCGTTGCCAATGGCTATGCGGCTAAACTGAATACTGATCCTTTGGGTCCGAGGGTGACGGTGGTGAATAATAACTAATAGACCCCCCTCAGTATCGGGCTTAAAAACGGCTAACTCCTTGATTGTTAAAGGGTTAGCCGTTTTTTATGCCCAATACTGAGGGGGTAACACCTACCTTATTTACAGTATTTTTCAAAAAAATAAAAAAAAAGCGTTTAAAAATTTGGTTATATAAGGAAAAAAAAAATCTTTGGGTGCATTTTGTTATAAAACACAATGCCTTTGAAACCCATTTTTTTCATCTTTCAAAATTTTTAAATCATGATTGAATTAATTATTGCTATCATCACGGCTATTGTGACTGATGACATTAATGGCTTCTAAGAAGCGAAAAGCCCCTTCAATACTGACTCTTGATTACCCATAAGTGTCTTTGATAAAATATAATATGTTGCAATCTATTGATAATCAATTTTTTAAATAGTATTATTTAAAATAATAATTGATTTTAAAATGAAAATATTATAATATAATTTTAAATCAATAAAATAAAAAAATGCATTATTTCATTTAGAAAACACGTATTTTTTAGTGATTTTATTAATTTAAATATTGCTAAAACATATTCTATTCTTTTATAGAAACTTATGGGTAATCAAGAGTCAATACTGAGGGGGCTTTGTTTTTATTCGAGTTCGGCGAGTTTTTCGAGTAGCCATTTTTCGGAGGCGATACCAACTTTTCTATCTTCATCTATTTCTTTCCTGATTGACTCTATTTCTTTTTTATCACCTGGGCTTATTTTAAGTAGTTTTTTAATGTATTTCATTAAATTTGCATAAGGAAGCCTTTTATTATCAGCAATATCTTTATGTCTATGTAAGAAAGCCTTAAAACTATCCATTAATGAGGTCAAAGCCTCATCTTCATCTTGTTCATAATAGATTGCTAATAACATTGATTTTGAGCCAAGATTGTAAGCGATATCTTCGTATTCAACAGATTGGAGTAGAGAAATAACCTTATTATATTTTTTCTGATAAAAATAAACAAGAGCAAGATTATAAGACACTGCGTTATCTTTAGATTCAATTGGTAATTTATCTTTAAAATCTTTAATAAATTTTTCAGTCCAATCATATTCACCTAATCTCAAAGCAATTAAAACAATATTTTTGAAATGCCATGGATTTAAATCGCCAGTTTCAGACTCGCTAATTAATATATCATTGTCTAAAGAATGCTTTACAAGATTTAAAAACTCTCTAAGAAACTCAGGTTTACCTTTATTAACTTTAGAAATACAATAATTGATTGCATAAGTGTATAGGTGATATAACTCCTTTTTAGGCATATAATCAAAATTTCTGTTAAGTTCTTCAATTAAATTATAATAATGCTGTTCATTTTCATTTTCAGATTGGGTTAAAAAAGCCTGAAAATAAACTGCTACCGGAGGAACATTTTTATATTCATATTTTTTGACATGAGTTATAATTTCATCAATAAACAACAATTCATACTCATGAGATACTAAATTTTGCCTACTCAAAAGTGAACTATACCATTTCAATTTTTCTGCTAAATAAAATTCATCTAATGAATTTATTATTTTTTCAAGATTACTTTTTTCACTCCTTTTAAGGTCAACATCCATTAAATCATAATAATTTTTCTCAATAAGGTATTGATAATAATAATAACTTGCTGGTCTAAGCAATCTTTGTTCGGAAGTTAATTGAGCATTTCTTACTGAACTGTTATATAACTTATCAATTTTTTTTCTGCTAACAGCTTCAATTAAATTACTCGACTGATACAATAAATTTTCATCATAAATTTCTTGTGAAAGGTATCCTTCTACTAATTTCAATAAATCAGACCCCAGTTTTCTAAAACGCACATCACTAAAACTTTCCTTTCCATAAAGTTTCTTCCAAATATTCTCTTTTATCAATGCACCTGCCTTTCCATTTTTATTGATATGTTCTGTTAATATATCATAAAAAATCATTAGGGTTTCATTAACGTTGAAATACGGCGAACGGATGTACTTTCGTAGGCGGTTTTGCTCTACTTTATCAAAATGGGTGAGGACGATGTATAGTTTGTTGTCTGTCATGAGTGGACGATTGCCCCCCGACCCCCAAGGGGGAGTACGTGTGTGGGTTGTGATTGTTTAGTGATTTTTTTTAATAAAATTTTATAGCGTTTTTGTCAACATGTAGATTGGTAAATATTCGTCAATTCGTAAAATTCGTGGCT
>JAYTUY010000236.1:0-4129 GCA_043744275.1 Saprospiraceae bacterium | reverse complement strand
TTTTATTTTAATTTGGAAATCATACCCCTCAGTAAAATTACCTTTTAATGTGGCGTAACAGGTATTTTACCAGAAACGATAAACATATAGGCAAAAAGGATGACGGCTAAAATGATTCCGAACATGAAAACATTGTAGCAATAAGTGAGAAATCTATATTTTTTTGACAATACTTTTCCGAGAAAGTAGAGGTCACGTGTCATTGAATTATATTGAAAATCGGGGTCTTTTATCATTTCCATCATCCCCCATTGAAAATCCTCCAATTTCATATTGAAAAAATTGCCGAAGAAAAGCAAATTAGAGTTTTTATTGCGAATATCATCGAGGGTTACTTCACCTTTCGTCACTTTTGGACGTGTAGAAAGTGTTGCTAAAATGATAGATGTCAAGCAAACGAGCAATAAAACCACTGTCGGTAATATCAAATGTGGGGCATCATCGAGCTTCGGCACAAGCACCGAAACGGTTATCGAAATCATAATGGTATTGATACTCAACATCAGATTCGCCTTGTGATCAGCGAGGGCACTGAGATTATTATGGGTATTGTAGGTCGTCCGATACATGGTTTCCACCCCTCGCCCAAGCCCTAAATTCTTTAATTCCTGTTTTTGCTGTTTGGCAATGGTTTTCCATTTCATCAATTCAGCTTCTTCACGGTCGAGTAGCTGAACATCATCGGTCGTAATGCGAAAATCAGGGTTGAGGCGCATTTTCTGTTTACGCAACTGAAGGATGTGCTTGACTTTACGTCTCTCGAAAAGGTCGCGAGCGATAGGCGTATAAAATTGGTGGCGGAGCATAAATTCCAGTTCAAAATCAATCCATTCCTCTTCGCTCATCACTCTATTTTGAATCACCATGAGTTCCTGCCGCACTTTAGCTGTCCGAATCCAGTATGTTTTTTCACCTAAATGACTCAAATCTGCATCACAAATAATTTGTTGAAATTGACCTTGAGGATTTGAAGGTAATTTTGTAGCTAAGATACACCCTATTATTTGCTCAATTTTATATTCAGGAAAATCCAAAGTTCTGAGAAAACGGGCGGCATAATCGGCTGAACGCTCTTCATGATTATTAGGTCCTTTATCGTAACCAGTGTCGTGAAACCAAGCAGCCAACTCCAAAGTTTCAATATCTTCAAGGGTTAAGCCATGAGCGATGCCTAATTGACGGCACACCCTCACAACCTCTTGTGTATGCACGATGTCGTGATAAACATACTCTTCAGGCACTTTATCTCTATAAAAATGCGTGATGTATTCCTCTACCGTTGCGGTGATATTTTTTGTAATGGTCACTGTTAAATAAATTATAAATAAACTGCATCCAATTAACAAGCCAAAAATAGCTTTTAGTTTCAATTAATGAATAATATTTAAACGCTGCAAATGGATTTGTGTTATTTTTGCACTGCGTAAAGCGGAACTCCGATTCCGCACTACTATAATGCGGAACTGAAATTCCGCGCTACAATGCGGAACTGGAGTTCCGCGCTACTAAAAATATGCTAAAAGATAAAATAAAAAGCCTCGCCCAAGCCTATCATGCCGATGTCATTACAATGCGTCGCTACTTGCATGAAAATCCTGAATTGAGTTATGAAGAAGTAGAAACGGGCAAATTTGTAGCGAATAAGCTCAAAGAATATGGCATTCCTTTCGTTCATGGCGTGGCTGATAATGGCGTCGTCGGTTTAATTGAAGGGCGCAATCCACATAAAAAAGTCGTGGCTTTGCGAGCAGATATGGATGCGTTGCCGATAAAAGAAGCCAATGATGTGCCTTATAAATCCAAAAAAGAAGGCATCATGCATGCTTGCGGTCATGATGCACATACATCGAGCCTACTTGGAGCAGCTAAGATTTTGAATGGTATTAAAGATGATTTTGAAGGCACTATTAAATTAATCTTTCAACCTGCCGAAGAAAAAACACCTGGCGGCGCAAGTATCATGATAAAAGAAGGTGTTTTGGAAAATCCTAAACCCCTCAGTATTATTGGTCAACACGTGCATCCTCCGCTTGAAGCAGGGAAAGTCGGTTTGAAAGGGGGTATTTATATGGCATCGAGTGATGAATTGTACTTGACCATCAAAGGAAAAGGTGGACATGGGGCGATGCCTCAAGAGTGTATTGACCCCATTTTAATTGCCGCTCATATTATTACCGCCTTGCAACAAATCGTTAGCCGCCATGCCGACCCCTCAGTACCAACCGTTTTGACGCTCGGAAAAATCAATTCTAAAGGCGGTGCTACCAATGTGATTCCAGATGAAGTGAGGATAGAAGGTACTTTCAGAACTCTCAGTGAAACATGGCGCAACGAAGCCAAACGCCGCATGAAAAAAATGGCAGAAGGCATAGCTGAGGCGATGGGCGGCGAATGTATTTTTACCATAGAACATGGTTATCCAGTGCTTTTCAATGATGAAGCCTTGACAAAACAAGTTAAAGGTTTTATGATTGAATACGCTGGTGCTGAAAATGTGATGGACTTGCCTATGCGTATGACTTCAGAGGATTTCGCCTATTATTCGCAGCAAATGCCCGCTTGTTTTTATAGATTGGGTACAGGCAATAAAGCGCGAGGTATCACAAGCGGCTTGCATACCGACACGTTTGATATTGAAGAATCCAGCTTGGAATTGTCGATTGGCTTGTTGGCTTGGTTAGCGGTGAAGGAGTTGGAGAATTAGATTTGTTAAATTTTAAAATTGATATTTAAAAAAAAATCCGCCAGATGAAGTTCATCTCGCGGATTCGTTTTAATATATTGTAAGAGAAAACTATTACGCTTCAACAGCTACCATTGAGCCAACACGAACAGCCAAATCAGCCAAACGCGCTGAATAGCCTGCTTCG
Organism: Saprospiraceae bacterium; assembly: GCA_043744275.1. GTDB lineage: Bacteria > Bacteroidota > Bacteroidia > Chitinophagales > Saprospiraceae > JAAFJT01. Next base: position 1,259 of record JAYTUY010000236.1, on the reverse strand, counting down.
TTATCGTACCAACCCACTACTTTTACAGTGTTGCCAATCACCATTGTCAAATCAGCATCGAAAATACAAGAATCTTTTTGGCTGATGATGTCAATAGAAACGATTGGGTCAGTTTCGTAGTGCAAAATACCTTTTAGGCTTGTTTCAGATGCTTTTTTGAAAGCAGCATTCACTTCATCCACCGTTGCAGGCTTCTTCAAAGTGGCTACAAAATCCGTTACTGAACCATCTGGCACAGGTACGCGCATGGCGTTACCGTTCAATTTACCTTTCAAATGTGGTAGTACAATGCCTACTGCTTTCGCTGCGCCTGTAGATGTCGGCACGATGCTGTAAGCTGCTGCACGAGCGCGACGCAAATCCTTGTGCGGGGCATCTTGCAAGCTTTGGTCAGCCGTATAAGCATGGATAGTAGTCATGAAACCTTGCTCAACACCAAATGCATCATCCAATACTTTGACCATAGGAGCCAAGCAGTTAGTCGTGCATGAAGCGTTTGAATAAATATCACCATCAGCCGTGATTTGGTCATCGTTAACACCCAAAACGATGGTTTTTACATCACCAGTTGCTGGAGCAGAAATGATGGCTTTTTTAGCACCTGCTTGAAGGTGAGCCTTTACTTTTTCAGAATCGGTGAAACGACCTGTACATTCAATCACCACATCTACGCCTAATTTTCCCCAAGGCAAAGCCGCAGGATCTTTCTCAGCAATAGCGAGAATGTTGTGACCATTGACAGTTAAATATTGATCGTCAGCACTCACTGTACCATCAAATCTACCGTGAACCGAATCATATTTAAGTAAATGAGCAAGCGTTTTGTTATCTGTTAAGTCGTTAATGGCTACGACTTCCACATTGTCCATTTTGACAAGGTTGCGGAAGGTAATACGACCAATTCTTCCAAATCCGTTGATAGCTATTTTAATTTTTGCCATGTTGTAATGATATAATATTGGTTTAAAAATAAAACTAACTTGTAATGCATTGCAAAGTTAGTGTATTTTTGACAATAATTCAATTATGAAGAAATTATTTTTTTAGAATTGAAAAAATTGAAAAAAAAGAGGCGTTATACTGAGGGGGTGCTTGGAGGTTCTGAGGTAACAAACTTGCAGAAATAAAAAAAGGTTAGCCGAAGCTAACCTTTTAAAAACTTGTAGTCCGTACGAGAATCGAACTCGTCTTCCTAGAATGAAAATCTAGTGTCCTAACCGATAGACGAACGGACCAAACTGCTTGTTTTTTGCGCCTTC
>JAYTUY010000235.1:0-14956 GCA_043744275.1 Saprospiraceae bacterium | reverse complement strand
AGCCAATTGGAATAAAATGAACGAAAGAAATTTTTACACTTAATTAAAGACATGAGCAACGTATATGAGCGATTTTTCAATACTTCCAATTGGCTCCCCCTTGGGGGTTGGGGGGAAAACATCAATAAAAGCACTTAATTTTTATTGAACCAATCGTTTTATTCCAATAATTCATATCTTTGAACACACAAGCATTCTGAAAACCGAGAGAGAGTTCACTTTTACCGATTGACGCACTACTGACAGCATCGCGCATCCCGACCAATAGGAGACTCTACCGTGAACATTTTTAACTATGACTATAACCGATACAACAAGCATCAAGGCGACTAAATTGCCTTCCTTTTTTCTCAAAAAGGTCTTTCTTTTTTACTTAATCACCGCTTTTTTACCCCTTCCACTTTTTTCACAAACGCCTTCGACTTGCATCGATGCCGCTAAACCTGTGGCACATTGCAAACCTGTAACGCTTTACCTCAATGCATCGGGTAGTGCAATGCTTAAAGCTATTGATGTCAATGATAATTCCACTGATGACTGCGGATTAGATAGTATATGGCTGCGTAAAACGGCGTTTGATTGCACTCATTTGGGTATTAATGAAGTGTATTTAATTGTGAGAGATTCTGTAAAAAACTTGGATTCTTGTAAGGCAATTATTACTGTTCGGGATACGACACCCCCCTCAGTAAATTGCCCTTCGGATATTGTCAAAACATTGAACACAGGAGCGTGCTCAACAACAGCAACTTTTTCTGTAACAGCTACCGATAATTGCTCGATGACTTTGAAGCAGACAATGGGCTTGCCGTCGGGTAGCTTATTTTCTATTGGGTCAAGCCCTATTGTTTTTGAAGCCAAAGATGCTTCGGGCAATGTGAAACAATGTGGATTTTATATTCGAGTGATAGAGCATTCTTCGACAGGGCAAATAAGTTGCAATGGCAATCAAACCGTTGCGCTGAATAGCTCTTGCGAACAGGCAATACGGGTGGGGGATTTGCTTGTCGGCTCAGATTATGGTTGTTTCGATAATTATAAATTGACGCTTTTTGATGGTTCGATTGCGTTAGCGGATAATATACTCCGCGCTCAAAATATAGGTAGGCGCATACAGGCGAAGGTGACCGATACGCGCGTGGGCAACTCATGCAGTGGCTTTATTAACGTGACAGATAATGCACCGCCGCAGATTTTGAAGCCCGATGATGTGACCGTGCATTGTGCTCAAGTGCCGAGAAATGGCGCACCCCTCAGTAGTTTGACTGGAGAGCCGCCTGTGATTGCTGAATGCTCAGGCACGCGGACGACATATTTTGACCAAATATATTCGCGCACCTGCTCCGAGCCATATACTTCTCCGCCGACTGGTTTCCCTGCGGATATGACATTTGATGCGTTTAAAGCCAATAATTGTTCAAAAATAATAGTCCGCCAATTTTATGTAAGGGATTATTACAATAATGAGAGCACAACGAAACAGGTGATTTATGTTAAAAATGCAACGGCTTTTGATATTCAATGCCCGTCGGGTGTTTCCATAAATTGTACAGGTACACCTATTAATACAGAACCTGATTCAGTTTTGGTAAATGGTCAAATGCTGGCTGGTACAGGTATGCCGCTTTATGCGACGGGCGAGCCTTTGCAAGGCGGCTCGTGCTTGATGCAAAGCTCTTGGAAAGATACACGGTTTGATTTTAATGATGGTACGTATTTGATTAGGCGTCAATGGGTGCTGTATAATTTTTGTAATGGCAAATTTGATACGTGTTTTCAAAATATATTTGTCAACGAAGGCGTGCCGATGATTTCTTGCAAATCCAATTTCACGGCACAATTGACTTCTAATAAATCTGTAACAGTGACCGCAGACATGGTGCTTTCGAGTGTTTATGACCAATGCACGCCGCGCGATAAATTGCAATTTGGCATTCGGAAAGTAGGGCAGGGGAGTGGATTCCCTACCTCCAATGGATTGCCTTTTGGCTGTTCGGAATTGGGGACTTACTCAGTAGAAATATGGGTGAAAGATGAATCAGGCAGGACAGCGAGTTGCAACACCACGATTCGGGTGGCTGATGCTAATAATTATTGTGTACCCCCCCTCAGTATAAAGGGTAAAATTCAGATGGAAAACAATAGTTTCATCAGAGCGAATACTGATTTGACGACATTTAATAGTACGGTATTGAGTTCGCAGTTTTCAGCAGATTTTACTTTTGGTAATCTGGAAAAAGGGCAGTCATATCGAGTCGTGCCGCAACGCCCGAAGGATTGGCTGAATGGTGTCACAACGTTTGACATTGCCCTCATTAGCCGCCACCTTTTAGATATTGAGCCTTTTAATTCACCTTATAAAATTATTGCTGCGGATGCTGACAGGGACGGTGATGTCTCGGCTGCCGATATGTTGTATATCCGAAAAATTATATTGAGGCAGTTGGACAGCATTCCTGGCAATCGCCCGTGGCGGTTTGTGCCTAAGCAATTTGTTTTTCCAAATCCGAATAATCCATTTTCGACGGATTTTCCTGAATCTATTAATTATGCGAATTTGACGGATAGTATTAAAAATGCGGATTTTATAGCCATTAAAACAGGAGATGTAAACCTCTCGGCGCGAGATAATTTGCCGCCTATTGCCTTAGCTCAGAACAATAGGCGGGTGTTGAATTTTAATATAGATAATGTTATTTTTAAAAAAGGAGAAACAAAGGATATTACCATCACAACGGACGAAACAGCGGCGCAAGGTTTTCAATTTACTTTAAATTATGACAACCATTTTTTTAAAATAAAAGCCCAAAATACTGAGGGGGGTATGATAGATGGAATAGACGCATCTAATTATGCGCTATTTAAAGAGGCAGGCAAAATGACGGTGAGTTGGAATGGCGATATACAAGGCAAAAAGACTTTTAAGATAAAAGTAGAAGCCCTTGAAAATATTGAATTGAAAGATGCTTTAAAAATGACCTCGGATATGACGCCTGCGGAGGCTTATACTTTTTCGGGAGAGACAATGGGTGCGAAGTTGAAATTTAATACTGAAAATATACTGAGGGTGGTTACAGAAATTCCAAATAATGAGGGGTCAGATATTTTACTTTTTCAAAATGAACCCAATCCGTTTAACAATGAAACAATGATTCGATTTATGTTGCCTGAAGCGAGCGAGGGGCAATTGACGATATTTGATGAAACGGGTAGGATTTTGAAAAAGATTAAAGGAGTCTTTTTAAAAGGGATGAATCATATAAATGTGAGTGCCGATTTTCAACTGCCGACAGGTGTTTTGATGTATCGGTTGGATGTATTGAGAGATTTTGGGAAGGGTATCCCCTTTTCAACGACTAAAAGAATGGTTGTTTTGAGGAAATAGAGACTTAAAAATAGCCATAATGAACAATAATAGTGCTAAATACTGAGGGGGTCGCAGCAACTAAATGCTCATGGAGAGTATAAATATTCACAGGACTATCATAACTGCTCACAGGATTGGCATTAATGCTCACAGGGATAGCATAACTGCTCACAGGACTATCATTAATGCTCATAGGATTGGCATTAATGCTCACAGGAATGGCATTAATGTTCACAGGAATAGCATTAATGTTTTCAGGAATAGCATTAATGTTCACAGGAATAGCATTAATGTTCACAGGAATGGCATTAGTGTTCACAGGAATGGCATTAATGTTCAATGAAGTATGTCAAAATGAATTTTGTTGAGAGCATTAACACGACAAATGGGAATGCTGCTGGCAGCAACTTAAAGAGTATGAGCGTTTGCAATAAGGTGTGGCAAAATGAACTATATAGTATGTTTTAATGAAGGAGGCTAAAATTTTTATACTGTGAATTAAAAAAATTTGATAGAAAATTTTGTAAATGAAATTTATTCCGTAACATTGCGATATATTTAAAAACAACAAGAAGTATAACCAAGGAACTTTTGGTCTCAATTTACCAAAAGTTTTTATTAGGAAAAATAAGATAATTGTCAAAGTGACACTTAAATTAAATGCTACAACCCCTGTTTCGAGCATTTTTTTTAGGAGTTGAGGAATAAATGTCATGTTGACAATTAATTATTTAATATTTATTTTTTATCTTATCAAATTGCTCATTTCATAAACAAACTCTTTTAATTGACATGGTAACTAAACTAAACTCACTGGGACGCTTCTTTGTAATTCTGATGTGCTTATTTGCAAGCGTATCAGCAATGGCACAAGCGAGACAAGTGACGGGACAAATCCTCTCGAGCGAAGACAATCAACCGCTTCCGGGAGCCAGTGTCGTCATTAAAGGTACTGCAACAGGTACCGTAACAGACCTTGACGGAAAGTTTTCTCTTTCTATTCCAGGCGACAATACTCTTTTGATGATTTCTTATGTAGGTTTTGCTACGCAAGAAGTAGCTGTCGGGAAGGAATCTGTCATTAATATCACCTTGGCAACAGCAACTTTGGAAGAAGTCGTTGTCACAGGATATTCAGTTGACAAAAGACGGCAATCTACGGGTGCTGTTTCAATTGTTAAATCCAGAGATTTAACAGCTATACCTTCTGCCAGTGTTGACCAACAACTTCAAGGTAGAGTATCTGGTTTGACTGTTGTAACGACCAGCCAGCCTGGTTCTGGTAGCCAGATTCGGATTCGTGGTTTTGGAGCATTCGGTGGTAACGAGCCGCTCATTATCGTTGATGGTTATCCAGTGGGTAACGCCAACTTCTTAAATCCAGAGGATATTGAGACGACAACCGTTTTGAAAGATGCTTCTGCTGCTTCCATTTATGGCGCGAGAGCTGCGAATGGTGTCATCGTTTATACCACAAAAAGAGGTAAAAAAGGTGCTAAAAAATTGAATGTTACTTATGACGGTATCTATGGTGCTACTGACCCAGGTAAAGGTCAAAAAATGATGAACCCACAAGACCAAGCGACTTGGACTTGGACAGCGCTTAGAAACTCAGGTTCGCCCCTTACTCATCCACAATATGGTTCAGGAGCAACACCAGTTATTCCCGATTACCTCAAAGTAGGTGGCAGAAGTGGTGTAATTGGCTCGGTTGATTTAGCGGCTGAAAAATTAAAATATAATATCACTGGACCATCTACTGGCGATTTCTATCAAGTCATCAAAGCCAACAAAGAAGGTACAGATTGGTATAAGGCACTGACTCAGACAGGCATCATTCAAAGACATACCTTAGGTTTTGAGGGTGGTGGCGATGCTTCCCGTTTTTATGTCGGTATGTCAGCTCAAGACCAATCAGGTATTTTGCCAAGTCAAAGAGCAAAACGTTATGGATTGCGGATCAACACTGAGTTTGATATTAATAAAAATATCAGAATTGGAGAAAACATTCAGATGACGTATTTGCAAATATTAGGTCGTCAAGGTGGTAACGAAGGCTTACAATCATCACAAGATGAAAATGATATATTAGGAGCGTTCAGATCACCGACTATCATTCCAGTTTATGATGAGTTTGGTGGTTTTGCTGGTACAACGGCTCTTGGTTTTGGTCAAGGTTCAAACCCTGTTGCCAACCAAAAAGCAGGAAAGCTCAACAAAAACTATAATGCTCAGGCATCAGGTAACTTTTATATTGAAATTGACCCAATTAAAGATTTAACTTTCCGTTCATCAGTTGGTGGCAATTTCAATAATTTCTATGGTTGGGGATATGGTCGTCCAATATATGAAACCTTGGAAAATAAAAGCACCACATGGTCATATAATGAGGGTGGTGGATTTAGATTAGGTTGGACTCTAACAAATACACTTTCTTACAAGAAGCAGTTTGATATTCATGGTATAGAGTTATTGGTTGGTCAAGAGGCATTGAATACAGGTTTTGGAAAAAACATCAATGCAAGTGGTCGTAATCCATTCTCTGGAGACCAGAGCTATATTACGATTTCTACGTTGGATCTCAAAAACCCTCCTTCCAGTTCTTTAGATAAGGGTGTCACTTTTAACTCTTATTTTGGTAGAGCTATTTATAACCTTAAAGACAAGTATATCTTGACAGGTGTTATCAGACGTGACGGTTCGTCTCGATTTGGTGCCAACTCAAGATATGGTGTATTCCCTGCGGTATCTGCTGCATGGAGATTGTCGGACGAATCCTTTATGAAAGGACAGACTTGGATTACGGACTTGAAAATCAGAGGTGGATACGGTACAATGGGTAATTCAAATAACGTGGATCCTAATAACCAGTTTGACCTTTATGCTTCAAGTGTATCCAACTCTTCTTATGATATCAATGGTACAAATGCTGGTGTCGTCAATGGATTTAGACAATCAAGAATTGGTAACCCAAATGCAAAATGGGAAACCAGTGTCACTAAAAACATTGGTTTTGATGGTTCATTCCTCAAAGGCAAATTAGATATTATCATGGATTTGTGGCAGAAAGATACAAGAGATTTGTTGTACAGACTCCCTATCACACAAACAGCGGGTGGTGCTACTGCTCCTTCTGTGAATGTCGGTACTATGGTTAATAAAGGGGTTGATCTTCAAATTATTAACAGAGGTAAAATTGCAACCGATCTTGGATACGAATTAAATGCTACCGCCAGCTTCCTTCACAATGAAATCACTAAAATCGGTGGTGGATTGACTTACTTGCAGGATGTTAATCCAGGATTTAGAGGAGTCAACCCTATTCGCAATCAATTGGGTTATTCATTGTCTTCTTTCTATGGTTTTAAAGTTTTAGGTTTATTCCAAACGGCAGATGAAATTGCGAAATCTCCTACACAAGCTGGTTCTGCTGTGGGTCGCTTCAAATACCAAGATAATAACGGAAGAGGAACTGATGGCAAATTGACAGGAGTTCCAGATGGTAAAATTGATGCAGACGACAGAACATACCTCGGTAGCCCTGTGCCTAAATTTACAGGTGGATTGAATTTTATGTTGACTTACAAAGGCTTCGACATGAATATGTACATGTACACATCAATTGGCAATAAAATCTTTAATATCTCAAAAAGATTCACAGATTTTTATCCATTGTTTGCGGGTTCTGCTATCTCTGAGCGCGTAAAAGATACGTGGTCTCCGACAAATACAGGAGCAAAATCACCTATTTTTGAAGCCAATGACGGTTTTAGCACGGGTGCGCAATCAAGTGATTATTATGTAGAAGATGGCTCATATTTTAGATTCCAAAATTTATCTATTGGTTATAATCTTCCAACAGCAGTCTCTAATAAAGCTAAATTAGGCAGAGTACGTGTTAGTGCTTCAGTGAATAACTTAGTGACTATCACAGGATACGGTGGTCTTGACCCTCAAGTAGCGGGTGCAGCGGATACTAACTTTGGCGTTGACTTAGGTAACTTCCCGACGACTCGTCAATTTACTTTTGGTCTAAATATTGGTTTTTAAGTAAAAAACGTTAAAATATGATGCCTTTGGCTTCATCAAGCTGAAAGCATGACTGAGGGGGGGAGTTTTCAAATGAATCATTTTCAAAAAAAATTAAACTCATTGGAAGCCCCCCATCATCTTTTTTCGTAATTAAAATTATTGACTATAAATCATAAAAAAATATCATTAAAAAATGAAAAAAGTAAAAATATTTATCACTTGCTTTGCCCTACTTATGGGCGCAGTGGCTTGTAAAGATGCTTTTTTGGAAGTGCCAGCAACAGGCTCACTTTCAGAGGCGCAATTAACTGGTCAAGCTGGTTTAGAAGGCAGTTTGATTTCAGCTTATGCTCAATTGAGTGGTTTAGGTGCTTATGAAGCTGGACCATCTAACTGGGTTTGGGGCAGTATTAGAGGCGGTGATGCCAATAAGGGAACTGACCCAGGTGACTTTTCAGACATCAATCCAATCCAAAGATTTGAATACAACCCATCACTTCCTTTCTCTGGTGGTGCCTATAGAGGGCACTTTGACGGTGTCGCAAGGGCAAATTCTACTTTGGCTCTATTAAAAAAAGCTGATGCGTCTGTAAAGCCAGAAAACATTGCCTTAATGGTTGCAGAAGCTCGTTTCTTGAGAGCACACTTCTATTTTCAATTGAAGCGCAATTTCAACAATGTGCCTTATGTTGATGAAACTTTAAGTGTCACTAATGGCATTGAAAAAGTTAAAAATGATCAAGATTTATGGCCTAAAATCGAAGCTGACTTTAAAGCGGCTTATGATGCTTTACCAGAAACTTTTTCTGCGGCAGGTCGTGCTAATAAATGGGCAGCAGCAGCTTATTTGGCTAAAGTGTATATGTATGAAAAGAAGTTTACGGAAGCTAAAGCCTTATTTGATTTAATTATCGCTAATGGCAAGACAACGAATGGCAAAAAATATGCTTTGTTGCCTAATTATTCTTCTTTGTATAGAAGTGCGAATGATAATAATGCAGAGTCAGTATTTGCGGTTCAAGCGACTGTCAAATCAGGTGACGGTAATAATGCCAATTCTGATTTGCAATTAAACTTTATCCAGGGTGTTGACCCAGGGGGATGTTGCGGATTTTTCCAACCGACTTTTGAATTCGTGAATTCATTCCGTACAGATGCATTAGGTCTTCCATATCTTGATGGTAGTTATAATGATGCAGGCAAAGCTGTTAAAAATGATATGGGTATCAAATCTGACGTGGCATTTACACCTGATGCTGGCAATTTGGATCCTCGTATAGATCATTCAGTAGGTCGTAGAGGTATTCCTTTTATGGATTGGGGCGTTTTCACAGGTGCCAGTATGATTCGTAACCAACCGAATGCGGGTCCTTATACGACGAAAAAGTATATGTTTACTAAAGCAGAAAAAGCTGCAGGACAAACTGAAACAGCTGGTTGGGGACATCAAACATACAACTCTTATAATGTAACTATTATCAGATTTGCAGATGTGCTATTAATGGCTGCTGAAGCTGAAATCGAAGTAGGTAGTTTGGTAAAAGCTTTAGACTATACCAATATGGTCAGAAATAGAGCTGCCAATGCAGCTGATTATGTACAACTTGATGGTAAGCCTGCTGCCAATTACAAAATCATTGCTTATCCAGCAACTCAATTTGCTACTAAAGAATCTGCAAGAACGGCTGTTCGCTATGAAAGAAGAATGGAGTTAGGCATGGAAGGCTATCGCTTTTATGACTTAGTTCGTTGGGGCGAAGATGTTGCTGCTATCAATAAGTATCTAAAATATGACCAAGTATTACTACCTGGTGCATTTGGTGGTGCTGTTTATTTAGCTAAACATGCTATCATGCCAATTCCTCAGTCTCAAATTGACTTAGTGGGTGCGGACATCTTGAAGCAAAATCCTGGGTATTAATTTTTTATTTTTTAATAAAATGAAAGAGGCAAGAGATGTATTTCTCTTGTCTCTTTTGTTTTATTAATATTATAACTCCTCTAAAGGATCACTTTCTCCATTTCCTTTTTTGTTTCCCCTCACTCCGATAACTTTATGCGGCGATATAAAATGATAAAAAACCTGTATAGAAAAATTATATGGATTTAAATAGGGGAAATTATTGTTGCCCGGTGGTACATAAGTAGATTGAGCTATAGTGACAGGATTTCTTTTATCATATATGCGCTTTAAAGAATTGGTGTGTCGAATCATTAAACCCAACTGAGGGGTAAACTGCCAAGCTACTCCAAGAATGAGATTCACATTATCTCTACGAATGCCTTTTAAAAGCTGCTGTTCATATTCTGTGATTCGAGTCGTTCCTTTTAGTATTTCTATATCAGATTTTAAAAGCCTTCCATAAGATAAACCAAATTTCAAGGTCTGTATATAATATAATTTGGATTTATGTGGATACCCATGAAAGTTGAACAAAGCAGCAACATCGGCATATTTCAAATCAATACGTGTTCGATAAAGATCATTGGGGCTATCAATTAGAGGAGCAGGCTTCGTACCACGCGGATTATAAAATGCCTCAAGGCTTATATCAAAATCGGGCTTAAAGATGTATGCACCACTTATACCTATGCACACGTCTTTTTTGCGGTAACCTTGTTGGAAATCACCATCAATTTGCGAAAAATTAAGACCTCCAATAGCTGTCGCTCTAAAACGGCTCTGTGCATACCCCCCCTCAGTATTTAATGCCAAAAGAACACTTAAAAAGCAGATTATTTTTTTCATAAGTCCATATTTTTGATTAATTTGCATTGAAAATACATCTTTTTCACTAAATATACAACTCTATGAAATCTTTTTTTGCAACGCTGGCTTTTACTATGATTTTCTTCAAATTGAGTAGCCAATCAACTTTTTATGAAAGTACATTTGGAAATATGGGACGCGTATATAATGTCTCAAATTATGATATTTTGACTACAGAATCAAAGGGTTCTCGCTATTTTAATGATGAAAACTACGTAAAAGGCGAACTGAAAACACCCGATACCCTTTATCAAAATGATTTATTGTTTCGCTATGACCAAATTGATAGGGCACTCCAAATCAAGCTATCCAATGGCAAAGAGTTTTTATTAGACCCGCAGCACATCGTTTATTTCAAATTATTCATTGAAGATAAAACCTTCCTTTTTGAGCGTACTCAACTTTCTTATAAAAGAGAACACGATATTTTACAAGTGATTTATAGTAGCCCGACGATGCGCCTTTTACGGGATACTCGTAAGAAAAAAAGGAAAGTAACAGATACTGACCTCTATACTTCTGCACCGAAAGCACATTATATAGTGTATGAAAATGATTATCGTTACTTTTTGCTTTTCGGTGATATGGCAAAATTTACCCCCCTCAGTATATCAAAAACCTCTTTTTCACTCGTCATTCCGTCTAAAGCGGCTTTCATCAATCGTCTGTTTAATATGAAAGAGTTTAGAACTGACCTCACTGTAACCAAATTGAAAGAACTCATCCGTTTATTGGATGAAGAAATGCAGCGTAAAGGGGATTAGAAAAACTACTTTTTTTCTATCTTTACCATCATGAAAATATTACTCACCATACTATCGTTTCTACTACTTTTTTCAGCCTGTAAAAAAGAAAAAACTCTTTTCGTCTCGCTTGATAGTGCTCAAACGCACGTGGATTTCAATAATCAAATTACGGAAAATGATAGCCTTAATATCTTAAACACAGAGTTTATCTACAATGGAGGAGGTGTTGCTATGGGCGATTTTAATGGAGATGGACTTCAAGACGTTTTTTTTACAGGCAATCAAGTCGATAATCGCTTGTATCTCAATAAAGGCAATCTACAATTTGAAGATATAACTGAAAAAGCGCAAGTTCAAAAACGCCTTGGCGAATGGTCAGCAGGGATTAATGTGATAGATATTAATCAAGATGGAAAACTGGACATTTATGTCTGCAATACCTTTTTAAATAATCCTGAAAAAAGAAAAAATTTACTTTACATCAATCAGGGCAATAGCCCCCCAACCCCCAAAGGGGGAGACGATGCTTCCTCTGGGTATCCAACTTTCAAAGAAATGGCAACCGACTATGGTGTAGCCGACACGACCCACTCTGCCAATGCTCAATTTTTTGATTACGACAATGATGGTGATTTAGATCTTTTCATCGGTGTTAACTTTATGGATACTCGCTATCCGAATCAATATTTTCCAAAAAATCAAAATAACGCTTCACCCAATAGAGATAAATTGTACCGCAATGATTGGGATTCAGCTAAAGGGCATCCAATCTTTACAGATATTTCTTTGCAAGCAGGTATTAAATGGGATGGATACAGCCATAGCTCTTTGATAAGCGATTTTAATAACGATGGCTGGTTAGATATTTACGTTGCCAACGACTATGTTACCAATGATTTGATATATATCAATCAAAAAAATGGTACATTTAAAAACGAAGTATCTCAAATTTTTAAACATCAATCTGCCTCTGCAATGGGCAGTGATATTGCAGATATAGACAATGATGGCAGGCTTGACATTTTCACTACCGAGATGCTGCCGTATCATAATAAGCGTAAAAAACTGTTTTTAAGTGCCAATAACTATACTTCATACCTCAATAATGAATCAATGGGTTATGAGTATCAATATACTCGAAATACGCTTCAATTAAATAGGGGATTGAATCCCGAAACCGGGCTGTCTGTTTTTAGCGATGTCTCTTTTCAATGCGATGTTGAAGAAACAGAGTGGAGTTGGACGCCTTTAATGGCTGATTTTGACAATGATGGGCATAGAGATATTTTCATCACCAACGGTTTTCCACGGGATGTTACTGATCATGATTTTGGTGCTTTTCGCAACAGCGTAAGCAACCTGATGTCTGATATGGATTTGCAAAATATGATTCCGCAAATCAAAGTGCCTAAGTTTATTTTTAGAAATGAAGGCGATTTGCATTTTAAAGATTACTCAAAAGCTTGGGGTGTGGACGTTACCGGTTTCTCAAACGGGGCAGCGTATGCGGACTTGGACAATGATGGCGATTTAGACCTCGTGGTGAATAATATTGATCAAAAAGCTTTCATTTTTCAAAATACTTTGAATGATGGTAAAGAAAAAAAATCCAATTATTTAAGACTTCAATTAATAGGCGATAAAAATAATCCTGATGCCATTGGGGCAAAAGTCACGGCATTTTTCAATGGCATTCAACAAGCAGCGCAAGTAGAGTCGGGTAGGGGTTATCTTTCAAGTTCTGAAAAAATAATGCATTTCGGTATTGGTGCAGCGACTAAAGTTGATTCAATTATTATTCAATGGAAAGATGGTAAAATATTGAAAATGAATGAGTTAGCGATAAATAAAACTTTAATAATCAATTACAATTCAGCCAATAATCAAAATATACCCCCCCTCAGTATAAATCCCATTTTTGCTGATTTGAACCCCAAATTATTGGGTTTAGATTTTCTACATGTTGAAGAAGATTATATAGATTTTAATGTACAAAAAACGCTGCCGCATAAGTTTTCAGAATATGGACCGAGCCTTTCAGTGGGTGATGTGAACGGCGATAAATTGGACGATATTTATATTGGTGGAAGTGCTAAACAGGCAGGCACATGGTTTATCCAAACAGCCGAAGGTAAATTTATTAGGAAAAATAATGCCTATAAATTAGACCCCGAAAAGAAGGAAGAAGAACTCGGCACGCTCCTTTTCGATGCGGACGGCGATGGCGATAATGACCTCTATATTGTCCGAGGCAGCTATCAATATGAGGCAGGTTCGCCGCTGTATCAAGACGTTTTATGCATTAATGATGGCAAAGGCAATTTTACAATAGCCACCGATGCTTTGCCGAGAGAAACGGCATGCGGACAAGCGGTGAAAGCAGTGGATTATGATGGCGATGGCGATTTAGATTTATTTGTCGGCGGTCGTGTGATGCCGAAAGCTTATCCTAAGACAGACAGGAGTTTTATTTTGAGAAATGATAGCCAAAGCCCCCTAACCCCCAAGGGGGGGACTGCCAACAATAGCCCCCTAACCCCCAAGAGGGGAACTGCCAACAGCGTAAATCTCCCCCTTGGGGGTCGGGGGGCAAAATTTACGGATGTGACGAAGGAAGTTTGCCCTGAATTGGAAAATATTGGCTTAGTAACGGATGCTTTATGGTCGGATTTTAACAATGACAATCAGCCTGATTTAATCATAGCAGGGGAGTGGATGCCCTTGACTTTCTTTCAAAATGAAGGCGGAAAGTTCAAAAATGTTACTGCTCAAACGGGTATTGCGGATAAATCCAACTGGTGGACAAGCCTCGTAGCGGCAGATTTTGATAATGATGGAGACGTAGATTATATGGGCGGCAGCTTCGGGCAAAATATCTATTTCAAATGCACCCCTCAGGATGTCGGAATTGGGATTTCGGATTTCGGGAGTGCGCCAGAAATTCGAAATCCCAATTCCGAAATGGTACACCCCCTCAGTATTTATGCTAAAGATTTTGATAAAAATGGCTTGTATGACCCCTTTATCTCTTGCTTTTGGCGAGATTCGACGGGTAAAAAGCAGGAGTATTTTTATCATACTCGAGATGATATGATAAAGCAATTGGTCTTGATTCGGCGCAAGTTTCAAACCTATGGAGCATTTGGTGCAGCCACTGTTAAAGACGTTTTTACGGCGGAAGAACTGAAAGATGCTCAGATTATGCAAGCTAATTGGATGTATAGCAGCTATATAGAAAACCTCGGAAATGGGCATTTTAAAATAACAGCTCTACCATATCAAGCGCAAATGGCACCTATTAATGGCATGATGGTTTATGATTTTGATGCTGATGGTTTGCAAGATGTTTTGATGGTTGGCAATGATTATGGTATGGAACTTTTGCAAGGGCGAGCGGATGCTTTCGATGGTTTGATTTTAAAAAATATGGGCAAGGGGCAATTCAAAGCGATAGAGATGACGGAGAGCGGTTTTTATGTGCCGCATGATGCGCGGGCTTTATCGCGAGTAAGTTTGAAGAATCAAAAACAGCTTTTTATAGCGACTCAAAATAAAGGCTATCTAAAAGTTTTTACCCCGACATCCGACATCCGACATCCCAATTCCGACATCGTACACCCCCTCAGTAAAAATGAGGTAAAAGCAGAATTTTTATTGAAAAATGGTCAAAAACGTTTGAAAGAGTTCTATTGGGGCAGCTCGTTTTTATCGCAAGAACCTCATAGTTTTTTGATGGATAAAAGTATCCAAGAGGTGCGAATTTTTGATAGACAAAATAAAGTAACAAGGACGGTTGTTGGTTATTAATTATTGGTTATTCAGACGTAGGCTGACGTAACCAAGAATTAATAACCGATAATTAATAATGCGAATAATGGGTTAATAATGCCGTTAGGCATGGTATATCGGTAGAAAATAAATCAAAAGCACCTTAAAGTGGCGTAGCCACGATATATTCATCATTAAATATATCGTCCCTCTGGGACTTACAACAGATTTTTCGACACTTTCTACCGATATTATATGCCTAAAGGCATTTTC
>JAYTUY010000234.1:0-15148 GCA_043744275.1 Saprospiraceae bacterium | reverse complement strand
GTAAAAACACATAGGCACATAGAACACATAGAAAAAAAACTATGTGACCTATGTGCATATGTGTTTCAAAAATAATTCGAGTTATGTTAAAATTATTGACGTAAATTAATGAAAATCAATATTTTACAAAATTAAATTATTTAATTTCAAAAATATACCTCCCTTCAACTAACTGCATTTTATAACCACCATCTTTTGAAACAGGTATTAATTTCTGATTTTGACTGAGATTTTGACTCATTCTAATTGAAAGGTTTAATGTCGCCGTTGAGTTAGGTGGAATGGTCACTTGATAGATAATTTGACCATTTTCTTTTTTCCAAGAGGATTCGATTAAGCCCGATGGGGCATTAAAACTGGCTTGAAACGCACCCAAACCTTCCACAAAATGCGGCTCTAAAAGTATGTTTTTAAACCCTGGATTTTGAGGGTCGGGCTTGATGCCTGCCAGGGCTTTGTACATCCATGCTCCCACCTCACCAAACATAATGTGATTCATGGAAATATCAGATTTGGCATCAATGGGCCAATTTTCATACAAAGTCGTTGCGCCATTGACCATCCACCAACCCCATGATGGATAGGTTTCTTGAGCCGCTATTTTGTACGCCAAGTTAGCATAGCCATTGTCACTGAGCGCATTCAAAATGGCTTTCGTTCCCAATAAACCGACGTCCAAATGATTGTCATCAGCCACTACCCTCTTCGCCAAATTGGCAGCAATAGTGGTTGTCATTTCAACAGGAACAAGCCCCCATTGTAGCGGAACACTCAACTCAGTCTGCAAGCCAATGCCATAAATGCCTTTGGTTTTATCAAGATATTTGGCATTAAAAACCGTTTTAATTTTATCCGCCAATTGAGAATATTTCTCAAAATCGGCTGTTTTGCCCAATAATTTCGCTGTTTTTGCTAAAATCATCGCATCTACAAAATAATAAGCCGAAGAGGTAAACTCCACAGGCGTTTGGGATTTTACAGGCACCCAATCACCTAAACCCCAATACGTCAACCCCTCAGGTGCGAGAGCCGTAATGTGATCAACGTAGCGTTTTATATTGTCATAATTATCCATGAGTGGCTTTTTATCGCCATAAAACAGATACAAATTCCAAGGAATAATGGCAATGGTGCTCGTCCAATCGGGTCCATTTGCCCACTCATAACCCCAACCACTTGTCGGAATAATAGAAGGCAAAACACCATTGGATTGCTGCTCGTCACGATGATCAGCGAGCCATTTTTCATAAATTGTAAAACCGTCAAAATTATATAAGCCAGTTTCGCTGGCAATATGTGCATCGCCTGTCCAGCCATTTTTTTCACGCTGTGGGCAGTCCGTCGGGTAACCAAAAAGGTTGGATAAATAGGAATTATTCGCCGCCGCCCAAATATTATTAATCGTCGGATTGGATGAGTTAATATGCCCAATGGGCGGCACATCGCTGTGCATAAAATACCCTTTTAGGCTTTCTTTTGTGAGTTCAATCGGCTGATCGCTCGTCACTTCCACGTATTGAAAACCTTTGTAATTGAATTGAGGCATAAACGTCTCCTCCCCTGCCCCACTTAAAATAAAAATGTCTGTTTGGAAAGGATCAGTATCATCTTTGGGGCGATAATGGACATCAATATTGGACATATCGGTATGCCCATTCTCATAAATTCTTTCGGAATGCCTGAGTTTAATCACTGTACCCGCCACGCCTTTTACTGTAAGTTTACTCACACCTGAAATATTTCTACCGAGGTCAAAAACATAGTTTTTATCACTGAATCGTTGCATTTTTTTAATCAAAATCTCCTCCACATCTCTAATCGGATGCATCGCCTGAGCCACGATATTATTCGAGGGTGCAGAGCGAAAAACGGGTGTTTTCCAAGCCGTATCTACAAAATTAGGCGTGTCCCAACCATTTTGCTCCAAGCGAGCATCGTAATGTTCAGCGGTGTAAATGCTGTTAAAAATGACGGGACTTGCAGCCGTTTTCCATGCTTCACTTGTTCCGATGACATCCGTATTACCATCCTCATATTTTATCCGAATATCCATGCAAAATGTAGGGCGAGCGCGCCAAGGTGCTTTATCAAAATACCAAACCGCCGTTGATTGATGATTGAACCAACCATTGCCCAATAAAACACCAAAAGCATTTTTACCTTGTTGGATGTGTTGCGTAATGTCGTATGTCACGTACAACGTGCGCCTATCAAAGCGAGTGTACATGGGGTCGAGGCGATGATTACCCACTTTCTGTCCATTGATGGATAGCTCATACAAGCCTGCTACTGCAATATAAGCCCTCGCTGAAACAATTTTTTTAGAGACCAAAACCTCTTTTCTAAAATAAGGGGCATTTTTATTTTCAATATTCCGAGAATCACAAATCCACGCACCTTGCCAGTTAAAAATATGCATCATGCCCATTTCAAAAGTAGAAATAGGCGTTTTTGAGCTTATTTTATTGCTTTTATCCCATGTCACCACCTTCCAAAAATATTTGGTAAAAGGTTTTAAAGCTTTGCCATTATAAGTTGTTAATTGAATATTTGAAATGATTTTAACTGTTTGCCAAGCATTCCCCACGCCTTTTAAAACTTTCATTGAATCAGTATCTACGATGATTTGATAAGCTGATTGCATCGATTCTGAACGCCAAGTCAAGCGAGGATTAGGCGCATCAATACCAATTGGGTTGGTCAAATGCTCACATTCTAAGTCTTTTGTATTGGCAAAAACCCAAACTGAACTATGCAAAATGCTTAAAAAAATGCTGGTTTTTATTAAAAGTCTGGTTAGTTTCATTTGAAAAGAGGTTTAAAATGAACAATAGAGAAATTTATAAAAAGCACCCCTCAGTATAAGCGCATACTGAGGGGGTGCTCTTTATTAGTTTATATTTTTAGAAGGAATAGTATAAGCCATATAAGCAGTCACCAATAAAGGGAGTGAAAAAAGAGTAAATAATGTGGTTATCTCCATGCCTGAATCCTTCAAAATGCCAAATATTTGAGGACCTAATATGGCACCGAAACGACCGATACCGAATGCCAATCCGACTCCCGTAGAGCGCATGACTGAGGGGTATATCCGCGTAGCAGTTGGGAAAAAAGCATTGAATCCACCTTGTACAAAGAAGCCAATGAAAAAAATGAGGGCGAACATAATTCCAAAAGTCAATTTGAGATTGGCATACATTATCATGATGGCAAAGGCAATAAGCATAAAACTGAGAATCACTCTTTTCACTCCAAAACGGGAGATAAATAAACCCATCGCAATAACGCCCGTGAATGCTCCCAAATTCAATGCTATCCCTACATATGTTGCCTGTTCAGAAGGCATCCCTGCTTCTTTGGCAATATTAGGCACCCAACTCATCAATGTATAGAGCGTTAAAAATCCAAAGAATATACCCAACCACAACCGAATTGTAGAGGTTTTGTACTCAGGCAGAAACAGATCTTTCAATGGTGGGTTTCTATTTATAGCTTCCAAATTGTCAGTGTCCGACATCCGAAACCCAGCATCCGAAATCGAAGGGTGTCCGAGTTTTGTCAATAAATTATTGATTTCACTATGCACTTCTTTCGTCTGTTTTTTACTTAAAAATGCTAATGAATCAGGCATAAAAGCATAAACTGCCATGAACATCATCAAAGATATAAGCCCAGCGATGAGAAAAATATACCGCCACCCATGTTCAGGCATCATGGCATTGATAAAAAAACCTGTCAAAATAGCACCGAGAGGCCAGCCACCTTGAATCAATCCGACATTGAAATCGCGAGTTTTATTATTAGAAAATTCAGACGTTGCCGATGCCATTGTCGGTAAAATGCCACCAATACCGAAGCCTGTAATAATGCGGCAAAGTAAAATTTGCCAATAGGCATGAGCCATATAAATGCCTAACATGCCCGTTGTAATGAGCGCAATAGAGATTAAAAATACTTTTCTCCGTCCAATTTTATCGCCAAAAGGAGCTAATAAAAGACAGCCAGCAGTCATGCCAGCCAGTCCCGAGCTGAAAATAGCACCTAATTGAGTGTTGGATAAAGCAAATTCTTTCATAATTTCAGAGCCTGTGAAAGAGACAACCAATACATCAATGCCATCATTCATATTCAAAATAAAACATAAAGCGACCACGACGACTTGATAAGCTGACATGGGGCTGATGTCAATTAAGTCCTTGAGTTTTGTTTGTAAATTTTCGTTTGTCATTCTTCTTGTTGTTAGTTAATTGACTTATAATTATACCATGATAACAATTTTACTATCATTGCCCTTAGCTGCCGTTTCTAAGGCAGATTGAATGTCCGTCAAAGCCATGTAGCGTGAAATAATGAAGCTCGGTTGAATGATTTTTGAAGCAATTAATTGTATGGTTCTTTTAAAATCAAAAGGATGGTCATAAATAATGGAGGGAACAATGGTAATGCCTTCGTGCGCTATTTTCAATGGTTTGAAAGTGGCTAAATTGCCTGAAAGACCGACCAATACAATTTCAGAACCTCGAGGTGCAGCAGCAGCCACTAATGAAGCAGTATGAGCCGAACCAGCGCATTCAAAAATAGCCACCACTTCATTTTGTTCCCAATTTTGATTTAAGCCAACACTCTGCTCTTCAACAGTTACCCCCTCAGTATAAAAACATATTGCACCTAAATTAGTAGCCATTTTTGTTTTGGCTTCATTGATTTCTGTTACAAAAACTTTATAACCCAACGACAAAGCCAAATGCGTGAGCAACAAACCGATAGCACCCAAGCCCATGACAGCAATCGTATCGCCTGGTTTTGCTTTTGAAGCTAAGAGTGCATGAAGCCCGACTGCAGCTGGTTCTATCGTGACCGCATCAGCATCTGAAATAGTCTCAGGTACTTTCCAACAAAACTCAGCAGGCAGCGTGATATATTCTGCAAAACAACCTGACTCATTTACTCCCACTACCCTCTTATTAATGCAAATATTCCCCCGTCCACTCATGCAATAAGCGCATTTTCGACAAGGGATATTGGGCTCAATGACCACCCTCTCCCCTATTTCTTTACCCTCCACGCCTTCGCCTATTTTATCAATATATCCCAAGCCTTCATGCCCTATGATGTTTGGATTATCCAATAAACGATGTCCTAAAAATAGGTGAACATCCGAGCCACAAATGCCTATCATTTTAAGTTTTACTCGTACTTCACCCGCCTTAGGTTCAGGTATATTGACCTTTTTAATCTCTATTTGATTCGGTTTTTTCAAAAAAGCCGCTTTCATCATCTCAACATTCAATTTTAATAGTCAGTTATATTTTATGAGTCAAAATAGATTTTATTACTGGTTTTTTCTAAAAAAGAGTTTAAAAGTATCAGAACAAAAAATTGAAAGCCCCTTTTGCCTTTAATCTTACCTTTCTATAGCCTAAATTTTATCTATATTCGCCTTTAAGAACAATGAATTTAATTTAAAAATCTTTAACTATTTATACTATGCGCTCGAAAATAATTGCCCTTGCTCTCTTACTTTCCATAACCACAACCGCCCAAAAAGCCCCCGATTTCCTCACCCAACACAATAAAGAATGGGTTGAAAAAACGCTAAAAAGCATGACAATTGATGAAAAAATAGGTCAATTATTCATGCCACGTGGCAATTATAGTGGTAAAGGTTACGACCCTCAAAAACTGTTGCGTTGGGTAAAAGACTACCACTTGGGCGGTATTGTTTTTTTCGCAGGACAACCGACGGTTCAGGCTCAAATTACCAATGATTTGCAAGCCGCTTCAAAGATTCCGATGTTTATCGGTGAAGATTTTGAATGGGGCGTGGCGATGCGATTGGATAGTGCCGTGCGCTTCCCCTACCAAATGGCATTGGGAGCGATGCCAGAAATTCCCGTGGGGATGCCTTCGGCAGAGGATTTGATAGAGCGAATGGGTCGAGAAGTGGGCAGGCAATGCAACCGTTTGGGCGTGCATATCAACTACGCGCCTGTGGTGGATGTGAACAATAATCCCAACAATCCTGTCATCAATTTCCGCTCTTTTGGCGAGGATAAAATGAACGTGACTCGCAAAGCCTTAGCCTATATGCGCGGTATGCAAAGCCAAAAGCTCATCACAAGTGCCAAGCACTTCCCTGGGCATGGCGACACGGGTGTGGATTCTCATTTCGATGTGCCGCTTATCACTCATGACAAAGTGCGGTTGAATGATATTGAGCTTTTTCCATATAAAGAATTGATTAAAAATGGTTTATCGGGTATCATGACCGCTCATTTAGCCATACCTGCTTTAGATTCTACTAAAAATTTGGCTTCAACCATGTCGCCTAAAATCATCACCGATTTATTGAAAAAAGAACTCGGTTTTCAAGGTTTGGTCTTTACGGATGCGATGGATATGGAAGGGGCTGTGAAATATTTTCCGAAAGGAGAAGCCATTGTGAAAGCTATTTTAGCAGGCAATGATGTGATTGAAACTTTTGAAGACGTACCGACTGCTTTTAATGCCGTCAAAAAGGCTTTTACTGAGGGGGTCATTAAAGAAGCTGATTTGGATGTGAAAATCCGAAAAATACTCATGGCAAAGTCTTACGTTGGGCTTGATAAATACAAACCCATTAAGTTAGAAGGCTTGGTGCAAGATTTAAATCCCATTGAATCAGATTTGCTCAATCGCCTTTTTGCAGAATCTTTTTTGACTTTGGTTAAAAATCAAAATGATATTTTACCGCTTAAAGATTTGACTCAAAAGATAGCAGTTGTCTCTATTGATGCCAATGGTGAGACACCTTTTCAAAAAATGGCGGCTAATTATACGACTATTGACGCTTTTTCAATCCTCATAAATGCCTCTGATTCAGCCATTCAAAAAGTAGTGGCGCAAACCCAAAATCATGATCAAATTATCATCGGTATTAACCTACAAAATATCAGACCCGTTGCCAAATATGGCATCTCAGAAAGCAATCAAAAAGCCCTTGCTGCCTTGACAAAATCGGGTAAAGCCATCGTCGCTATTTTTGGAAATCCTTACACTTTAAATAAATTTCCGAGCATAAATGAAGCAAAATCCATCATAATGTCTTATCAATGGACAAAATATACGGAGGAAGCCACTGCTCAAGCTATTTTTGGTGCTACTCCATTTCAAGGGCATTTACCTGTTACTGTCAATCAAAATTATACTGGCGGCATGGGTATTTCTACTAAAAGTATCGGGCGTTTGTCTTACGGAATACCTGAAATGGTGGGCATCAATAGCCGTGTCTTGATAAGCGGTATCGACTCGGTGGTTCAAGTAGGTTTGAGAGAAAAAGCCTACCCAGGAGCAGTGGTTCAAGTAGCAAAAGATGGTCGAGTGATTTATCAAAAAAATTATGGTTATCACACGTATTCGGATGTCGGAGGGGGGAGTTCGGATGTCGGTAAGGAGTTCGCAAAGGATAATAAAAATGATGTGATGGATGAAAAAGTGAAGACAAATACTGAGGGGGTAAATCCGAAATCCGAAACCAGAAATCCGAAACCAACTGAGGGGGTCGTCAAATTGACAGACTTATATGATTTGGCGTCGGTGACTAAAATCTCAACCTCCGCTTTGGCAGTGATGCAAACTATGAGCGAAGGCAAGTTTGATTTGAGTAAAACCTTTGCAGAATACTACCCTGATTTCGCTAATTCCAATAAAGCCAATTTGCATTTTAAAGATATGCTGACACATAAAGCAGGGTTGAGAGCTTGGATTCCCTTTTGGCAAAATTGTATTGATTCTGTTCAAACAGTTAAAAATAGTGTTGTTTTCAAGGAAAAATATGCTAAAAACTATAAATTAGGCTTCTTTCAACGCTTGTTTGGGGGTAAGAAAAAATTGGATAATAAAATTGCGGAAGGCATTCGGACGGATAAAAATATGTGGAAAGAGAGTTTCAAACCGTCCAATATTGTTTGGCTGCCCAATACTTTTTCTAATACAAAATCCATTGATTTTCCAGTTGAAATTACAGACAGTTTATTTTTACATAAAGATTATAATAAAACCATTTTTAAAGACATCAAAGACTCGCCCCTCAAACCCGAACAGGGCTATGTCTATAGCGATTTGCATTACTACACCTACCCTACCCTATTTGCAAAATTGACAGGTACAGAATGGGAAACTTATTTGAAAAAAACACACAAAGCCATCGGTGCTAACTCATTGACTTACAATCCTTTACGCTATTACAGCAAAGCTCAAATAGTGCCAACCGAATATGATTCTTTTTTCAGAAAAACCCTCATACACGGGCGTGTGCATGATGAAGGCGCGGCTATGTTGAACGGCATTTCAGGACACGCAGGGCTTTTCGGAAACGCCAATGACCTCATGAAACTCATGCAACTTTATCTACAAAAAGGCTACTACGGCGGCAAGCAATTCATCAAATCTGAGGTGATGGACAGTTGTACAAAATACCAATTTCCTGAATTAAAAAACCGTCGTGGCATTGCCTTCGATAAATTAGATTTCAATAAAAAAATCAGCAATGGACCTCAATCAGCAACTCCTGAAAGCTTCGGTCACTCAGGTTTCACAGGCACTTTCACATGGATTGACCCGACATATAATATCGTTTATGTCTTTTTATCAAATCGAGTTTATCCGACTCGGGATAATGGCAAAATCGGCACTTTGAATATTCGGACAGAGGTTGGGGAGGTGATTTATAGGAGTTTGAAGAGGTGAAATACTGAGGGGTATAGTAAAAAATAAAAAAATCATTTAACTTTGTTCAATAACCGAACTTATACCATACCATGAGAATATTTTCACGAAAAACGATTAGAACCTTTTGGGAAGAAGAACCACTATCAGAAAATGCATTGAAAGCATGGTACGAAATTGTTGAAAAAGCATCGTGGAACAACCATAATGAGCTCAAAGAACAATTTCGGAATGCTTCGGTTATAGACGAACACCGTGTTGTTTTTAATATTCATGGCAATAAATTTAGGCTTATTGTCGATATTGAATACCGACCAAAGTGGGTTTTCGTTGTTTGGATAGGCTCTCACTCAAGTTACGATAAAATTGACGTAAAAACATATAAAACATGATTAAGCCAATAAAAACTGAAGAAGAATATGAGCTTGCTTTAAGCAAATTGCATATTTATATAAGAAAAGGCTATATAGAAAATACACCTGAAGCAGATGAAGCAGAGGTGCTTTCTATCCTTATTCATGCTTATGAAGAGGACCATTATCCTATTCCACCGCCTCACCCCGTTGAAGCCATTAAATTTAGATTAGAACAAATGGGTAAAAATGAAGAGGAATTAAGCAAGATTTTAGGGAATCAAAAAAACAGCATATTTGATATTTTGAGCGGTAAAAAGAAGTTGAGTTTGGCAATGATTCGTAAATTGCATGAGACACTTAATATTCCTGCCGAGACTTTGATTGCAGCTTATTAATATTTTAAAAAAGCCTTTGACCATTCATCAAAGGCTTTTTTACTGAGGGGGTCATGTGTTGAAAAAAACAGTATTTAAGTTCAAATAGAGGACTTTAAAATTACTTTAGAGAATCTTATATTTTTCTTATTTTTGTAAACTTAATTCAAGTTAAAAATAAATAGAAACATGACAAAATCGCTGATCATAACATTTGATGAAAAGAACGAAATGACTTTAATGTCTTTTCTCAAAAAACATAAAATTGAGTCAATTGATACGCAAAAGCAAGCTATTCAAGTACGGATTCAACAAGCCATACAATCAGGCTTATGGGATACCTTCAATACAGAAGAAAAAGAAGATTTTGTTTTTGGGGCAATGATTATGGAAACAAATATGACTCGAACTGTTGATACTGAAACCTTTAAACAAGAACTTAAAGCACAAATTAATGTCTTATGATTGTTGTCATCACCGATGAATTTAATAAATCTTTGAGAAAACTCAATAATAGAGAAGTCAATAACCGCGTCTTGGAAACCATCGAAAATATTGAAAATGCCCAAACGCCGACTGATATTCGAGGTCTTAAAAAACTCAAAGGTTATCAAACTGCATTCAGAATCAGAATTGGAGATTATCGTCTTGGTATTCATATATTGGGCGATACAGTACACTTTAATCGCATAGCAAGTCGAAAGAATATATACGATGAATTTCCATAACCTATTTTATAGTTATTTTATTACAAATAATGAGGGGTACTTTCAAAACGAAAGCCCCCCCTCACTATTTTACACCCCCTTATACAAACGCGCCAACGCCACAGGGCAATCCTGCAAACTATGTAAAACAGCCGTTGTTTCGTCGCCCACATAATCTTTTGGCAACCATGCACCATCCTCTTGTTTTGTCCAAACAGAAACGCGGTGGCGGTCTTGATAAATTAAAACATATTCTTTGAAACTCGGTAAGGTACGGTAGTATTCAAATTTGGTGGTCCGGTCATGACGAGTTGTAGAATCAGATAATACCTCAACAACCAACAAGGGGTTTGTAATAGTGTCTTCCCGATTCTTATAATACTGAGGGGTTTCGCAAATGACAACAGCGTCTGGATAGACTATTTTATTGAAATCTTCGATGCGGATTTTAGTGTCACCATTGCTTACTATATAATCAAAATTTTGTTCTTCAACAAAAGATTGAATTAAAAGAGCCGCTTTTAATGCTAATCGGTTATGTTTTAGTTTTGCTCCAGCCATAGGAATGATGATACCATCATGGTATTCGTTTTTGGTTAAAGATTTTTCCTCTGCCCGATAATACGCCTCAATTGAGAAGAATTTTGGATCAGCTATATAAGTGGGTTTTGATTCTGAAACGATTGAAATAGGCTTTGTCATTATGAATGAATTTTTATACTGTTTGCAAATATACAGAATATCCAATAGTTCTGCAAAATTGCCAATTTACTGAGGGGGTATGATAAGCATACTCGAAAATGAGTTTATATAATTATTGAGTAAAAAGTAATTTTGCACAATAATTACACAATTTTCACGCATTTTATGTAACTTATTTACACAATAAATACGTAAATTTAAATTTATCCCTATAATTTGCCAGTTCTTCTCAGCGTCAATCCGCTAAATCCGTGTCATCTGCGTTCCAATAGCGATAAGCCTATTAGTAACCTTCATTTTGCCACATTTTACTATTAGTTGATTGAGGCTCTCTATTCCCAATTATAACAGGAATATTCAAAAAAATGGGCGGCGGAATGCTTTTTAACATAAAAACACCTATTTTTTAGGTTGTTATAATTAAAAAAAAATCACCAACACTCCTTTTTAATGTTGTTGTTATTCTTTTTAAATCTTTTTAATTGTTTTAAAGCTTCATAATTCATTGATAATCAATAAGTTATAGAGTTAACTATTAGAGATTTGTGGCGCACTATTAGAGATTTGTGGCAAGCCATTAGAAATATGTGGCTTTCTATTAGAAATATGTGGATAAATATTAGAATTTTGTGGCAAAAGCTTGGAAATATGCGCATACTATTAGAGATTTGTGGCAATGGAGCATTAATTTGTTCAATTAAGTATCAATAGCCACATTTTACTTATAGTTTATTTTTAAAGATGACAACTACCAAAAAGAAAAGCCCAGCTAAAAATAAGACAAAAGGCATAGCCCTGATTAAGAAATCTAACAACTTAATTGAGTCGCGCTATAATTTTGATATTTGGGAAACCCGTATTTTCCTGATGCTTTTGGCGCAGATTCGTCGAGAAGACGACGATTTTCAAGTCTATCGGATTTGGTATCGTGATGTTGCCAAAGTGTTTAAACTCAATCCTAAACGTGGGTATTCTGAGATTAGAGATGCCGTGCGCAAACTTTTGGATAAGAAGTTTTATGTGGATACGGTTGTAGATGGTTTCAAACGCAAGGAAATATATCACATCATCCGCAAAATTGGTTATTTGGAGGAGGGTCAAGAGCATAAAAAAGGCATTGAAAATCAAGAATATATCGATGTCAAGATTGAAGATGAGATGAAACCGCTTTTGCTGCAACTGCAAAAGAGCTTTACGGCTTATGAATTGGCGAATGTGACGAATTTAGGGGTTTATGCAGTGCGGTTTTATGAATTATTTAAGCAATATGAAAGTATTGGTCATCGGCAATTGGGTTTTGATGAACTCAAATTGATGTTTGAATTAGAAGATAAATACCCACTTTTTTCAGGTTTTTACACTTTCGTCATCGAGCCGGCAGTCAATGAAATCAATGAATTTACGGATTTACATATTCGAGAAGTTGAAAAAATTAAGGAGGGTAAGAAAATAGTGGCTTTGAAATTCCATTTTAACAAAACAACACCTAAGTTTATTGAGAATTCTACCGTTATTTTGAACGATTCTGCTGTGAATGAGGAAAAAGTGCCGTATGAAATCTCATCTATAGCAGCAGATGTTCCGCACGCAGATAGGCGATTTAGTCAATTTTATAGCAAAGTGGTTGAAAGTTTGGGCGTGACGCCGACTGTTTATCTGAATTTATTGAAACAATACACTGATGAACAGTTTGAGCAAGCTATTCGGGTGACTTTCAGGGCTAAATCGGAAGGGCAAATTAAGACGAATGTCCCAGGTTTTTTCATTCAAGCTTTAAAAAAGGGATTTACTGATTTGAAAGAGGAAGTTTTGAAAAAGCAAAAGAAAGAAGACGTTTCTAAACAAAAATTTGAACTCATCGCTATTTTGCAAGCGGAAAAAGATAACCTCATTTTTGAGCGCATCAAAGAATTGACAAGCGAAAATGCCGCTCTCACGACGCAAGCCATTGAAGCCTTGAAATATATGGATGCAGGTAAAAAAGCGATTCTGAAAGAAGAAGAACGCCTCAATCGCCCTTTGGAGGTGGAAGATTTTAGGCAAATAAAATCGCTCCGCAGTTTGGTGATTGAAACTTTGTTTGTAAAAAACATTGAAAAGTTCGGAGATATATTGGAAGATTTTGATTCAAAAGTGAAATCGCTGATTTGATTTTTAATTAAAATACATAAATATTGAAATGAAAGTCTTAGATTTTAAAAAATATTTGTTAATGATTTGAATATTTTTCAAAACATTTAGTAAGTTTGACTTTGTTTTAATAAAACATCATCTAAAATTTTTATAATTAAAATCTATCGCATGCAAGGACATCTACAAATTAAATCTGAATGGCAGTATGAAAGAGTTTTAGATCGCGTTTTCCGATTAATGCACCGAAAACTCTCTAAAAATTCGCCTGAAGCAAAGGAATTGGAAAATCTTTCGACTCTTGTAGAAGATTACGAAAGAAAATATTATCCTTTGTTTTCTGCTTTGTAATTTTTTAGGGTATCGTTTTTAATGTGTAGTGTTTAAATTCTGTACACTAAAAACCACAAACTAAAAACCAAAAAAGATGTCCGTCTTCTAATCGAGGTCGGACATCTTAAATTTTAACAACTTAAAAGATTAAAAAATATATGAAAACCATACAAGGACCCGCTATTTTTCTCGCTCAATTCATGGGCGACGAAGCACCATTCAACTCGCTCAAAGGTATTTGTCAATGGGCGGCTTCGCTCGGATATATAGGCATTCAAATCCCCACTTGGGATACTCGATTGATTGATTTGAAACGGGCTGCCGAATCAAAAACCTATGCTCAAGAGCTTAAAGCCACCGTCAAATCATTTGGTTTAGAAATCACCGAGCTTTCTACGCATTTGCAAGGTCAACTCGTAGCGGTGAACCCTGCTTATGATTTGATGTTCGATAATTTTGCCCCCGATGAAGTGAAAGGCAAACCTGCCGAGCGTCAAAAATGGGCGGTTCAGCAATTGCTTTGGGCAGCTAAAGCGAGTGAAAACTTGGATTTGAAAGCCAGCGTTACTTTCTCAGGTGCTCTGATGTGGCACACCGTTTACCCTTGGCCCCAACGTCCGAAAGGCTTAGTGGAAACGGCTTTTGCAGAATTAGCCAAGCGGTGGAAACCGATTTTAGATGCTTATGATGAATCGGGTGTGGATTTATGCTATGAAATTCACCCAGGCGAAGACTTGCACGATGGTATCACATTTGAAATGTTTTTAGCTGAATTAAAAAATCATAAACGAGCCAATATACTTTACGACCCATCGCATTTCGTTCTTCAACAATTGGATTACTTGCAATATATTGATTTTTATCATGAAAGAATCAAAATGTTTCATGTAAAAGATGCGGAGTTTAATCCTTCGGGTCGCGTGGGCGTGTATGGCGGTTATCAAGATTGGGCAAATCGGGCAGGGCGATTCCGCTCGCTGGGCGATGGACAGGTGGATTTTTCAAGCATTTTCTCCAAATTAGCGCAATATGGCTACGATGGTTGGGCGGTTTTGGAATGGGAATGTTGTATCAAATCTTCTGAGCAAGGCGCAGCAGAAGGTGCACCATTTATCGAAGGGCATATTATCAATGTGACTGAAAAGGCTTTCGATGATTTTGCAGGAGCAGCAGCCGATCAGGCTTTAAATAACAAAATACTGGGTTTGTAAACCATATTTACAGGGCAATAAAAAAAGCTTTTTCCAAAATTTGGAAAAGGCTTTTTTTTATTGTTAGAATTATGAAATTGGAACACTTTTAGCATGTACAGCTTGAATCTTAAAAATTTTTAACTCACTAAATCCAGTTTTTTATGGCAAATCTTTCCATTAAAGGTATCGAGGGTATGACGGTTTCAGACGTCGAATTAGAAGTCCAATCAGGTGCCAAATTCGTTATTTTTCAGTATTGTGTTTCCATCGGAATTATGACATTTCGTCGTTCAAGCGATGTATATTTTGTTCGCTTTGGCGAATCCGCTTGGAAAAAAGGTATGGGATTCTCAGCTCTGACCTTCTTACTCGGTTGGTGGGGAATTCCATGGGGTTTCATTTATACACCTGCCGTTCTTTACAATAATTTAAAAGGCGGAAAAGATGTAACGCATCCAGTTATCGAATATTTCCATGAGGGTGATGCTGAATATGCTCACGTAGGAGAAATGGCTGTGGTCGCTTAATTTTATCGTATAAATTAAATCTTGTTTCAAAAAACTTCTCGAAAGTCTTATCTTTCGGGAAGTTTTTTTCATTTATAAAAATATAGAAAACAATCCACTATGATGAGTTTTAAAAAAATA
>JAYTUY010000233.1:0-15174 GCA_043744275.1 Saprospiraceae bacterium | reverse complement strand
CAATATTTAATTTATTCCTAATTTAACAAAGTCAAGTTATGGAACTTATGGTGATTTTGGATATAGATTAAAAAGCGTATTAGTATCCGAGGATGGTGGAGCAAATTGGTCAAACTATTCATCGGGCTTACCTTATATGCCTGTCAATTCTATAGTTATGAATAATAATAGAATCGAAGATGAAGAGTTATATATTGGGACTGATGTAGGTATTTTTTATCGAAATAAATATATGCGAGAATGGAAATGTTATGGCAACGCTTTACCTTCTGTTCCTGTTACTGATTTGAAAATTAACACTAACAGAAAATTTATGAGGGCTGGTTTATTTGGAAGAGGTGTTTGGCAATCAGATTTATTTTGTCCTTTATCAGGTTCCTCATATAATCTATTAGGCACAAATGGTAGCCCTGAGAGTTTTTATCATGCAACACAATCTATTACATCTAATTCGACTATTGCAGCAACCGAGGTTTATAATGGCAATACTGTATCGCGTAAAGTAGGATATAGAGCACCGTCTATTAGCTTAACAGCAGGTTTTAAAGTTGAATTAGGTGCTACTTTTTTAGCTGGAGCACCTTACTCTTGCGTGCCTTATACAGCTAATGTTGCAAATACGGAAACTTTTTTAATGCAAAACCCTTCAACAAAATCTACTAATTTAGGGAAAAAAAGTGAGGCTGATATCGTAATAACACCTAACCCTTTCTCCAACATTGTTAAATTTTCTTTCAATTTAGATCAAAAAAGCGTAACTAATTTGATAGTATATGATATAGCTGGAAAGGTTGTCAATGAAGTTGTTAAGCAATCCATGCTAACAGAAGGTAATCATGAATATGACATTAATACTTCAAATTGGAGTCAAGGATTATATTTTTGCAAGTTTACATTGCATGGAAAAACAAAGGTCTATAAATTTGTAAAGCAAGAATAATTTTATTATTTATCAATTTAACTTTTCACAAAAAATTTGACTACAATGAAAAAAACTATAATAATACTGTTCTGCATTGTCCATTTATCTACTCTTATAGCACAAGAGTATGTTCCTTTCCCATTGACAAATGCAGTTTGGGTAGGACGGGATTTTTTCGTATCAAATGCTACCCCTCAGTATAACTATTGGCATTTTATTGTTAAAGGGCAGGATACTTTAATTAATGGCGTAGTTTACAAGAAAATTGATAAAAAAGGTGGCATTAGGAATAATAACAATATAACAGCTATTCGAGAGAAAGATAAAATAATCTATCTTAGGGAAAATGATAAAGACACCATATTGTATGACTTTAATATGCAGATTGGCGATACAGTAAATGGCAGAATTTATGGTTACTCATTAAATTCTCGCAAAGTATTGTTGTATGCGATAGATTCAATATTAATTGATAACAAATATAGAAAAAAATATAGGTTAAAAGTTCCTTCATCTGGAGGTTCCGGAGATATTATAGAAGGAATGGGATGTCGCTGTGGTTTTATACCAAATTTGCAGGGGCTTGATAGTGGAGGTTTTTTAGATTGTCATTCTGTAAATGATAAAGCAATATTCGGCGGTAATAATGGAAAATGTGATTTAGTATCGAATAAAGAAATCATAAAAAATTTGGCACAAGTGCAGATTTATCCAAATCCTGTGGTAGATAAATCATTTTTAAAACTGCCCGATGATGTGCCTATTGATAGAGCTAAAGTTTTTGATGTTTTGGGTAGAATGGTTAAATCTTATGATGTCGCTCATTCGCCGCCTGAAATATTAAAAAAGGATTATTCAAAAGGGATTTATTTTGTACATGTTTTTCATCAAAAACAGCTTATTGCACTTTCTAAATTTATCGTTGACTAACACCCCTCAGTAAAACGGGCTTCATTTCGTCAATGAAGCCTGTTTTTTCATAAAAGTACATAAAATACTGAGGGGGTGCAACATTTTTTCCAATGAGTAGAAAATCCTTTTCAATCTTATAATTCCCCTTTTTTCAAAGCATTTACCGCAAAATCAACCGCCCGAGCCGTCAACGCCATATAAGTCAAGGACGGATTCACACTGCCTGTTGACACCATCGCTGAACCATCCGTGACAAATATATTTTTACAATCATGTACTTGGTTGTGAGCATTGAGGACGGAGGTCTTCGGGTCGTTGCCCATTCGAGCCGTGCCCATTTCATGAATGCTACCGCCCAAAGTCGCATTATTATCGTAAGATTTTACATTTTTACAACCTACTGCATTGAGCATTTCAACGGCATCATTTTTCATATCTTCCTTCATGAGGCGTTCATTTTCCTTGAATTCAGCGTCAAAAATGATGGTTGGTTGTCCCCATTTATCTTTTAAATTAGGATTTAAGGTCATTTTATTATCAAAATATGGAAGACATTCGCCAAATCCATAAAGCCCGACAGACCAAGTGCCAGGCTCGGTTGCTTTATTTTTCAAGTCTTCTCCAAAGCCTGATTCGTTGATAATGCGTTGCCAGCCTTGCCTTTGAGCACCACCTTGAAAGCCGAAACCGCGGTTGTAAGGACGCTTATCATCGCCAATATTGCGATAGCGAGGGATATAAAAACCATTCGGGCGGCGACCCAAAACGTATTTATCTTCAAAGCCTTCGATAGTGCCATTTGCCCCGATTTGCGATTGATGATCCATCAAATAATGCCCTAAATTGCCTGTGGCATTGCCCAAACCTTCTTGATACTGAGGGGGTCTCGAATTGAGCAAAATCCATGTAGAACCAATCGTAGAAGCGCATAAAAACACAATTTTTGAATAAAATTCATGCCTTTCACCCGTCTCGCTATCAATCACTAAAACGCCTTTGGCTTTGTGCTTTTTTTCATCAAAAATAATAGAATTGACTATTGAATGTGGTCGAATGGTCAACCGTTTTGTCGCCATTGCAAGGGGCAAAGTAGCGGATTGCGAAGAGAAATAGGCACTGTATGGACAGCCGTTCATGCACATATTCCTGTACTGGCAACTGCTGCGGTTGTTATGTGGTTGGGTCAAATTAGCGGCTCTGCCGATGGTCAAAAAACGGTCTTTAAATTGCTTTTCAAGGCGTTGTTTGACGGATTTTTCTACAATATTTAAATCCATCGGCGGCAGCATTATTTGATTAGGAAAATGGTCTAAACCGATATTTTCACCTGAAATGCCTACAAATTTCTCTACATAATCGTACCATTTCGATATTTCATCGTACTTGATGGGCCAATCTTGTCCGACTCCTTCACGCTTATTTGCCTCATAATCCATCTGGCTCAACCGGTAGCATTGTCTGCCCCAAAGGATAGATTTTCCACCAATCACATTAGGTCGAAACCAGTCAAAACGCTTGGTTTCGGTATAAGGCGCATCAATATCTTTGAACCAATAATCTTTAGTAATTTCTGAAAAATAGGGCTTCCGAATTTGAATCGGGTAATCCCTTTTTTCTTCAAGCGTGCGGCGTCCGCGATGCTCGTATGCCCACGGGTCTAAATTGGATTGTCCGTAGCCAGTGATATGTTCCAAAGGTTTTCCCTTATCCAACATCAACACTTTCAGCCCTTTTTCAGTCAATTCTTTAGCAGCCCAGCCGCCACTGATGCCCGAACCGACAACGATAGCATCATATTTTTTTCCTTTTTCCAATCCGTTTATATTTGACATACTTTTTATTGAAATTTAACTTTTTATGTGAATAATGGGTTGAAGTAATCGCGGAGCGATTGAATGTGAATAACCTTCGATGCAATCGGAGGGTTAAAGTGAAATGGTACTTTAACTGCGGAGCAGTTGAATGTGAAATACGACCAATAAGTGACTATTTTACATTCAACTGCTCCGCAGTTATGCCATTCTTTACAACATTATTCCCCTGATTGGCATCAGAGGTTATTCACATTCAATCGCTCCGCGATTATTTAACCCATTATTCACATTTTTTATAAAAAAAAATTGCCTTTTGCAATGGCAAATTAAGTAAAGGTAAATGTAGAAAATTTATGGATTTTTAAATGGGATTTTTGACGAAATGTTAGGATTATCAAATGATTGGAACACCCCCTCAGTATTTTCAATAAATTTTTACATTTTTAAATTTATCATTCTACATTTTTCAGTTTCATAAGCCTTCACAGCCGAATCCTCTTCTTAAAAACCATCGGATTCTCCCCCACCACTTTTTTAAAGATTCGATTGAAATAAGACAGGCTTTCAAAGCCACATTCGTAGCACGTTTCAGTCACGTTTTTATCAATGAAAAGCAGCTTCTTGGCTTGGTCAATTCTATATTGATTTAAAAATTCAGTGAACGTTAGGCGCGTCATTTTTTTAAAATAGCGGCAAAAAGCGGCATTGGTTAGGTTGGTCAATTGAGCGGCTTCGGTGATAGAAATTGAGCGTTGATAATTGTCTTCTATAAATTTATACAGTTCTTTGATACGCATTTGCTCTTTCCGATTGTACAAATTTTCAAAGGGTTTTGGATGCAATAACGACTGTTCATCAGTGGTTGCCAGTACTTGAAAAATGGACAATATTTCCATAAATTGCTCAAAATGAGGCAATAAATGCAATTTTTTCAAGCGTTTGCCTACATTTTTCTTTGTTTCACCATGAAAACAAACGGCGTGGCGGGATTTTTCAAATAAAGAATGAATAGCCGACAGTTCAGGTGAATTGATAAAATCGGTTTTTAAAAAGTCTTCTTTTATTTGTAAAACGATTTTTTCATAATCGGTTTTAATACCATAATCAAAATTCAAATGCGGAATATTTGACCCGATGAAAACCATATCGCTGCCTTCAAATTGTGCAATATGCTCACCTACATGACGCGTACCGTTGGGAGCTTCAATAAAAGTAATTTCATACTCAGGATGAAAATGCCAATAGAAAAAGTCATTCAATCTCGGATTGACTAAAATGCGAAATGAACTGTTGGCATCA
The DNA here is from genome assembly GCA_043744275.1 of Saprospiraceae bacterium. Classification (GTDB taxonomy): domain Bacteria; phylum Bacteroidota; class Bacteroidia; order Chitinophagales; family Saprospiraceae; genus JAAFJT01. The sequence continues at coordinate 10,227 of JAYTUY010000233.1, read as the reverse complement.
CGTTTAATGTCTTCAAATACTATTTTCATAAGTGTAAATTTTGCTCAAAAATATACAAACTGATTTAAATAAAGGCACACTAATATCAATATAGTTCAAATAATGGCAATTATAGTGATAGATTTTAATTGAAAACCCTCTTAATTTTGTATCATTATTTAATCAAAAAATTGACTAATCAATGGAAATGAATGAGCATACAATGATGCCTACAATGGCTCAAACAATGACACCAACTATGACGCCGGACAATGCCCACACCGACATTCCAGGCAATCCATCCACTGCCAAAAGCAGTGCTCAAAAACTCAGCGACCGCTCGAACGGTATGCCTTTGCGCGTGCTGTCCGAAGAGGATTGGGCATTTTGGATTGAGAACGGCTATATCGTTATTAAAAATGCTGTTCCGAAGGAAAGTGCTCAACAAACCGCTGAGTTTTTATGGGCATTTGAAGAAAAAGACCCTAATGACTCTGAAACATGGTACACCGCACCTCGTGCAGAAATGCAGATGAAGGAGTTGACCAATACAGGCATGATTGAGGTTTATAACAATCAACACCTTTGGAATAATCGCCAAATTCAGCGTGTTTATGATGCTTTTGTAGATATTTGGGGCACTGAAAAGCTGTGGGTGACGATTGATAGAGCGAATTTGAATTTCCCACTTCGCCCTGGATTTGAGTATAAAGGCTTCATCCATTGGGATTATGATCCCGAAACGCGCCCTCAAAATGTGCAAGGCGTCTTGGCTTTAGCTGATCAAATGGATGTGAATATGGGTGGTTTCCAATGCATTCCTGAACTCTTCCGCACGTATGATACATGGAAATTGACGCAACCTGAAGACCGCAATCGATTCAAACCCGATGTTACGGAGTTTGAAGATAAATTGGTAAAAGTGAAAATGGAGGCAGGTGATTTATTGATATTCAACAGCACGCAGCCGCATGGCATTCGCCCGAATATGTCGAAAGATAAAGTGCGAATCGCTCAGTATATTTCGATGATGCCGGCTCAAGAGGACAATGAAGCCCTCCGCCAATGGCGCATTAATTCATGGCGAAACCGCATCGCCCCCGAAGGCTATGCCTTTCCAGGTGACCCTCGAAATTGGGAACAAACGAAGTACGAAACGGCTGAACTGAATGATTTGGGAAAGAAATTATTAGGGCTTGAAAATTGGTAAATTATTGATAATCAATTAATTACAATGCTCCAAGAGTTTGAAATCTCTTGGAGCATTGTGTTTTTAATCATTTTAATTGGAAAATAATTTGGGAAAGTGGAATTTTATAAGGTATCTTTGTTGCCTAAAGTTGATTGAAAAGGCTGTTTGGGTTGATAGTTTAACAATAGTATTTGTACTTAGAAGGCTTAATTATTAATAATATTAAAAAACCTGTAGATATGGTGATAATAACCAAATCTAAATTGCATGAATTTGCAGTTATTCACAGCGATGTGAAAGATGCTCTTGATGATTGGTATCGAAAATCCAAAAATGCGGATTGGACAAATTTTCAAGATATAAAAAGAACCTTCAACTCAGTTGATGGAATTGGAAATGATAGATATATATTTAACATAAAGGGAAATAAGTATAGATTAGTGGCTATGATACATTTTAATCGTCGCACACTTTATATCCGATTTATCGGAACACATGCTGAATATGACAAAATTGACAGTGAAACAATTTGAAAATTAATGAAGAATAAAATCCAAATAGCCTTTTCAATAAATTTATATTGATAATCTATGAAAAGTATAACAATGACTAAAGGGAAAGAAATAATCAATAACGAAACAGAATATCGTGCTGCATTAGCAATGATTGAACCGTTTCTAAAAAAAGGTTTTGAACAACTTACATCAGAGGAAGATGAAGAATTAGCGCGTATTAGTATGCTTATTGAAGAATATGAATCAGTCCATTATCCATTGCCTTTCAAACCCACTAACATAATTGAGATGTTAGAATTAAAAATGTTTGAACGCAGAATGAAACAGAAAGATTTAGCTAAAGCATTAGGTATTACTGAAAATCGTATTTCTGAAATTTTAAATGGAAAAAGAAAAATCAATATGGATTTAGCGAAACGCTTATATAATGTACTTAATATTGACCCGAAGTTTATTATAATTCATGCTTAATACTAAGGGAATGTTTTAATAATAACACCCCCTCAGTATTTCCATAGGAATCCCTTTGGGAAAACCCTAAAAATCCCTTCATTTCACAGCCAAAACAGGCATTTTCACCGCATGGCGCACATGCACAATCGTCTCTCCAAAAATCCAATCGTATAGACCTGTGTGTCCATGACTGCCCATCACAATTAAATCAATGGCTTCTTCCTCTGCAAATTGTGGAATCACTTCACGGGGTGAGCCGAAGCCAATTTTAGGAATGACATTGATTTGAGCATTATTCAGTTGCTCGGCATAGCGATTGAGCTGCTGAATGTCTTCGGAAGTTTCAAAATCTTTGGCTTCTTTTTTCCAATATTTGGCACTTGCGCTCTCGACTATATGCACTAAAAAATAATGCGTATCTGACTTGCCCAAGCTGATAGCCGTTTCGATGGTTTTGAAATCCATCGATGAAAAGTCAACACAAATCATAATTCTTTTAAAAACGTGTTCTTTCAAACCTACCAACGAAACAGCTTGACCATGTGGCGGTTTAATTTTCGATTGGCTTTTATTGACCCACGGATAGAGCAAAATGGAGACTAAAAGTCCTAAACTGGCTAATAAAACCAATAAAACAAGGTAAAAAAGCCATGAGTTGCCCGCTGTCAAGCCCGTTTTCCAATCAGATATTGTTTTTACGACCAATTGAATATTGAGAAAAACAATGATACTCGCACTCAACCATGCCAAGCATTGCACCCATATTCGATTGCTAAACTCACCCATTTTTTCTTTATCGCTTGTAAAATGAATCAGCGGAATAACAGCAAACCCTAATTGCAAACTCAAGATGACTTGACTTAAAATCAACAACTCCCCTACTTGACTTTCACCTGCATAAAGTATGGTTAAAAATGCTGGAATCACCGCTAATAAACGGGTGATTAATCGCCGCAACCAAGCCGCAATCCGCAAATCTAAATAACCTTCCATGACTATTTGACCTGCTAAAGTGCCCGTTATAGTGGAGCTTTGACCGGCTGCAATGAGGGCAACGGCGAACAAAGTAGGTGCTAAATCTTGACCCAAAAGTGGTGATAACAAGCTATGAGCGTCTTGCAATTCAGTGACTTCACTCATATTATTGCGATGAAAAACGGCGGCTGCCAATATCAAAATTGCGGCATTGACAAACAGAGCCATATTGAGCGCAATCGCTGAATCTATAAAATTAAATTTCAAGGCTTGCTTGATGCCCGTCGGCGTGCTGTCGTGTTTGCGCGTCTGCACGAGGGCTGAATGGAGGTATAAATTATGCGGCATGACGGTCGCGCCGATGATGCCAATGGCAATGTAAAGTGCTCCTTTATCGGGCATACTGGGGATAAAACCCAAGGCGATGCCCCCTAAATCAGGCTTGGCAAAAAATAATTCTACAAAAAAACAAGCACCAATAATGAAAACCAAACTCAAAATAAACATTTCAATATAACGAATCCCCTTGTTTTGCAAATATAAAATAACAAAAGTGTCCAATAACGCTATCGAAACACCCCAAATCAATGGCAAGCCGAATAGCAATTGAAGTCCAATCGCCATGCCGATGACTTCCGCCAAATCGCAGGCGGCAATGGCAATTTGAGCCAAGACGAAAAGCGGTAAATTTATCCATTTCGGATATGTCTCGCGCGAGGCTTGAGCCAAATCACGCCCTCGCACAACGCCCAATCGAACGCTCAAAGTTTGCAATAACAGAGCAATTAAATTACTCATCAACAAAACCCACAAAAGGGAATAACCATATTTGCTACCACCAGCAATGTCTGTTGCCCAATTGCCTGGATCCATATACCCGACTGAAATGAGAAAAGCAGGACCCATTGTCATAAAAAGCCGCCGCCAACTGACGGTGGTTGCGCCTGTATCTACGCTTTGGTGAACTTCGTCTAATGATTGATATTTCATAAATATTCCTTGATTGGCTCTTTAAATTAATGGCTGAATATTGTTTTAGACAAATATAGTTATAATTTTTAGATTAGGCTAAATATTTTTTTATTAAATTAAAATTGTAGTATTTATATAAAAAATATAATAAACCACCCCTCAGTATTTTGACTCCTTGAAGCAACTTTTATCGTATATTTGTATGATTAAATGCTAAAATAAAGTCACTCGCACTATGAGATTTAAATATTTTGCTTTACTTTCTTTATTTCTCCTCCCTTTTCAAATTTTACAAGCGCAATCATTGCCTGAAAAGCGTCCTAAAATAGGCTTATGCCTCAGCGGAGGCGCGGCTAAAGGCATTGCTCATATCAGCTTATTGAAAGCGATTGATTCGCTGGGGATTCACATTGACTACATCACAGGCACGAGTATGGGCGCAATTATCGGCGGCTTATATGCCATCGGTTATTCAGGAAAAGAAATGGAGGAACTTATAAAAAATGAAGATTGGGATTTAATCCTCTCGAATCAAACCAATTTGAGTAATATTCACATTGATGAAAAAAGCGAATATGGACAGTATTTAGTCGAAATGCCGTTTGTTCGCAGCAGAATTTTGATTCCTTCTGGTATCAATGAAGGTCAAAATTTGATGAATTTGTTGCATAAATTGACCTTTCGTGTAGCGCATATCCGTGATTTCAATCAATTTCCCATTCCCTTCAAATGCATGGCTGCGGATATTGTTAGCGGCGAAGGCGTCGTGTTGGACAAAGGCGATTTGGCGATGGCGATGCGCGCGAGTATGTCTATCCCGACCATTTTTACGCCCGTTGATTGGGGTGGCGATAGCTTGATGGTAGATGGTGGTTTGATACATAATTTCCCTGTTGATTTGGTGCAAAATATGGGCGCGGACTATGTGATAGGCAGTTATATGGGCGGGCGATTGTACCCTAAAAATCAGCTCAATTCTTTCATTCGCTTGCTGTTTCAATCGTCCAGTTTTCAAAGAGCGACGGAGAGTAAAGAGCAGCAAAAGCTCTGTAATATTCTGTTTAGTTCGGATGATGCTTTGAGAAAAGCCAATTTAAGGGTCTCTGATTTTAATAAAAGTAAGCGCATCATTGCCATTGGCGACAGTGTACTCAAAGAGACCTTACCACAACTACAAGCATTGGCAGATTTTCAAAAGCTTTACGATGCTATTAATTTAAATCCTAAGACACCACTCTCATTGCGAGAAACGAATGTTACAATGAAAGATGACATTTCACTCCGAAATGTCAAAATACTGAGGGGGGGGGAAGATACCTCCATGTTGAAAAGAGAAACAACATTTTTTATCAATGAAATAGATTTAAAAGGTATCAATGATGATAAAAAAGAAGTGGCTTTGCATTATCTCAAATTGACTGAAAATAATGCTTTCTCCAGCGAACAAATTCAAGTAGGTATTGATAATTTATACAGCAGCAATTTGTATAAAAAAGTATATTATGAAATAGCAGGCGACACCAATCACACGCAATTATTGATTCATTTAGAAGAAAAACCTCAAAAATTAGTCAAATTTGGCTTGCATTACGACAATGAACTCGGCAGCGGTATCATGCTCAATTGGACGGCAAGAGATTGGATTGGCAAAAATTCTCGGTTTATCGTCGCTCTTGATTTAGCCCAAAGTCCTCAATTTCGGTTTCATTACAAAAAGCGATTGAGGCAGAGCAGTTGGTCTTATAATCTATCTCAATATTATGTAAGAACAAGCGAATCGCTCATTTTTGAACAACAAACGCTTGAAAATTACCGTCGTCAACAAAATCAAATCAGCTCTTTTATGAGCCGCTCCATCCGTCAATCGGCTGAATTTGGAGGGGGTTTTTCTTGGAATTTGACGACTTATAAGCCGCTTTATAATATAGATGATAAAATTTATATCCGCGATAAACGCCCTGACAGCCTTTCTCAACTGACCAATATTCAATCATCAATATTAGCTGCCAATATTTATTTTAAAAAAAATACTTTCAATAATAATTTTTTCCCTGAACGCGGTTTTTCATTACTCATTGATGCCAAATATGGTTTTTTGAATGAAGCTTTTCAAGAGATAAAAACCGTTTATTCAAAAATAAATACTGTGACCAAACAAGAGAAAGTGGACACCTTCGTCTCTCCATTCATTCGCGCAACGCTGAGTTTTAAAACCGCTATACCCCTCAGTAAAACGACCTCTTTCACGGCAAAAATGCATGTCGGCATTTTGCGCGGCGATAAATATGCTCAATCGGGCAACCTTTCAGGCGAAAATTTCCTGCTCGGTGGAGTTGAACAGCGGCGTGGGTCTAATTATTTCCCATTCGCAGGCAATCGCGAAGGGGCTACGCAGCACACAGCCTTCGCAACTGCCGAATTAGGTCTTCAATTTCAAGTAATTAATAATGTTTTCATTGCGCCGCATAGCAGTTTATTGATGGCTGAAAATAAAGCGGCGGCTTGGAGTGGCGGTTTATCTGTCGGTTATCGGACGCCTTTTATTCCCATCATGCTCACTGTTGCGAAAGCAAGTAATGACAATCGGATTCGCCCTTATATTGCCATTGGTTATCGGTTTTAAAATACCACATATTTTTTACTACCTTTTTTTTTACACAATAGATAACATAGGACACATAGCCTTATGTGTCCTATGTTATCTATTGTGTAAAAAAAAGGTTGCCCAGCCGAAAGCCAAGCAACCTCACTTAATTATGCAAATTTAACCTAAACCTACGCTCCAATATTCCTCAACATTTTCCGATTTTGACGATTGTGAATCCATGAATAGACTTTTGAATAAATAACAGGCAGTATCAGAAGCGTTAAAATAGTGGCTGTCACTAAGCCACCTATGACGACAATGGCTAAGGGTTTTTGAGTTTCTGAACCAATACCCGTTGAAATAGCGGCAGGCATCAGACCGATGGCAGCCATTAATGCAGTCATGACCACTGGGCGAACCCTCGAAATGACCCCTACTTTTATGGCTTCGGCGAGGGGCATTTTATGTGCTAAATTTTGTTTAAAAACTGAAATCAAAATCACCCCATTTTGAATACAAACCCCAAATAAGGCGATGAATCCAATACCTGCCGAAATACTGAAATTGATATGCGTAATATGCAAGGCGAGTATGCCGCCCATGAGTGCGAAAGGCACGTTCGAGATGGTCAACGCCGCATCAACGCCGTTTCCAAAAGTGATGAAAAGGATAACAAAAATGGCTAAAAGGCATATTGGAACAACATTCATCAAGGTTTTGGTAGCCCGTTGTTGATTTTCAAATTCCCCATTCCAAGTCATGGAGTAGCCTTGTTCCAATTTCACATTTTTGTTTACTTTTTGTTGAGCTTCAGCAATGGTACTGCCTAAATCACGTCCGCGAACGCTGAATTTTACTGCAATATATCGTGTATTATTGTCTCTAAAAATAAAAGCTGGACCCGTCAAAGTTTTAATATCAGCAATTTCTTTCAAAGGAATTTTAGCACCCCCCTCAGTAGGAATCATCAAATTTTGTATTTTTTCCTCCGTATCTCTATAATCTTTTTGATAGCGGATGCGAATATCAAATTTGCGCTCGCCCTCGTAAAGTTCAGTCGCTGCCTTGCCACCCAAAGCCATTTCAATCACTGAATTGGCATTCGACATCGAAACGCCATAAAATGCCATGCGCTGTTGGTCGAGTTCGATGCGAAATTCAGGTTGCCCTAAATTTTTTAAAATGCCTAAATCATCTACTCCTTTAACGGATTCAAGTTGTTTTAATGTCAAACGCGCCAATGAATCGAGGTCGTCGAAGTCCGTTCCGAATATTTTGACTGCCAAAGCCGCATTCACACCCGCCACCGCTTCCTCTACATTGTCTCGAATCGGTTGCGAATAATTATAGACCACACCTGGTATTTTCCGCAACTGCTCATCCATTTGATCAATCAATTCCTCCTCCGTCACCTTGCGTTTCCATTCTTCTTTTGGAAATAAATCTACTTGAATTTGTAGGTTAAAAAAGCCTTTAGGATCGGTACCATCGTTGGTTCTGCCTATCTGTGAGAGGGTTTGCGAGACTTCGGGGAACCCCCTCAGTATTTGCATCATTTTTATTGAAATTGAATCCGCTTCTTGCAACGAAACCGACATCGGCAACTCCGACTCTACCCACAAAGCCCCTTCATCCAATTCAGGTAAAAACTCAGAGCCTAAGAATTTAGCTGAAAAAAAAGTGATAGCCATCAAAGCCACCGCTATCAACAGGCTTAAATTTTGATTTTTATAAGTGAATCCAAACAATTTACCAATGCCTTTTTCAAAGAAAATGACAATCGGATTGTGTTTTTCCTTGACATTTTTACGCAATAATATACTCGACAAAGCAGGCACCAGCGTCAATGTGAAAATCAAAGCACCGAGCAATGCAAAGCCTAAAGTATATGCCAAAGGTGAAAACATTTTACCTTCCACTTTTTGAAAAGCAAATATGGGCACAAGGCAGGTGAGGATAATGAGTTTTGAAAAGAAAATAGCTTTACCCATTTCGGTTGCCGTATTTCTAAAAATGGATAGCTTGGCGAGCTTATTAAATCGCTCCATGCCCACCTCATGCGCTTTTTTATCTAAAGCAACAAAAAGCCCTTCCACCATCACAACCGCCCCATCAATAATAATCCCGAAATCCACCGCCCCCATTGAGAGCAAATTCGCCGACATTCCCTTGATTCTCATACAAATAAAGGCAAAAAGCAAGGCTAAAGGCACTATTATCGCCACCGTCACCGTCGTCCGCCAATCCGCCATGAAGAGCAAAACGATGAGCGTAACCAGCACAATCCCTTCGATTAAGTTGTGAATAACGGTGTGCTGAGCAAAATCCATGAGTTCCGAACGATCATAAAATGTCTCGATTTTGACATCGTGCGGTAAGATTTTTGTATTTAATTCAATAATTTTATCTTCTACCCGCTTCAACACTTCCGCAGGATTTTCACCTTTCCGCATCACAATAATACCCTCCACCACATCGGGCTGAATGCCTTTCGTATCGCGGCTCACCTTGCCCAATCGAGGCTTGCCGCCTTCATGTATTTGCGCGAGGTTTTTGACTAAAATCGGTACATTATTTTGCTTCGTCACGATGATATTTTCAATGTCTGCAATGTTATTGAGAAGACCAATACCGCGCACCACAAACGCCTGCCCGTTACGCTCAATTACATCGCCGCCGACATTGACATTGCTTTTTTGAACGGCTTCATACACATCTAAGGCACTCAAATTGTATTTCGTCAATAACTCAGGATTGACCGATATTTCAAAAATACGCTCTTCACCACCAAACGAATTGACATCCGCCACGCCTGGCACAGACTTAAATTGACGGTCTAAAACCCAGTTTTGAATGGTCGTTAATTCGCGAATCGAGCGCGTAGCACTTTTTAAAGTATATCGATATATTTCTCCCGTCGGTCCATAAGGCGGCTGCACATCTGGCTTCACGCCATCAGGCAAATCCGCATTATTGAGCCTCGACATCACTTGTTGGCGAGCGAAAGCATCGTCCACATCGTCGTCGAAAATAATGCGTGCATAGCACAATCCGAAAGCAGAAGTAGTTCTCAAATTGGCTTTTTTCTGAACAGAATTGAGGGCAACTTCTAAAGGGATGGTCACAAATTTTTCTACTTCCTCAGCAGAGCGACCGGGCCACTGAGCAATGATAACAATCTGAGTATTGGTGACATCGGGAAAGGTTTCGAGGGGTGTATTTTGATAAGCAAACCAACCGATGACCGCCGTTGCCGCCGTGAGGAAAAACACAAAATAGCGGTGGCGAAGGGAGAAGTTGATGATGTTCTTAATAAGGCTATTCATAACTTTTCAGGTGAAATCATTAAAAAAATCATTAAAATTAGTTTTACAAGCATAAAATTAAGCCCAATACTGAGGGGGTCGGTCGCTTGTTCGTTGAATGGGCAGGAAGTGTCGGTGGGAAATAATTGAGAGTTGAAAATTGAAAATTGAATTGAACTCACAACATTCAACTCACAACTTTCAACTCACAACTTTCAACTCACAACTTTCAACTCACAACTTTCAACT
>JAYTUY010000232.1:0-15255 GCA_043744275.1 Saprospiraceae bacterium | reverse complement strand
CAATTATTTTATAAAATGTTGATAATCAGCAAAGTAAACCTTCGAGGTTTCTAAAACCTCGAAGGTTTAGTGTCGATTATTTAAGTCCATTTACTTATTTTTTCAAAAGAGAGAACTGTCAATCAGTTATTGAAGACTATTTTTTCAAAAGAGGCAACTGTCAAACGATTATTGGCTGTTATTTTTTGAAACTTGAAAGTTATTTTTCGAAAAGTGGTAACCATTTTTTGAAACTTGAAAGTTATTTTTCGAAAAGTGGTTACCGTTTTTTGAAACTTGAAAGCTATTTTTGAAAATGAATGACTATTAATAGGAGAGAGGTAGTTAAAGTACAAAGCGATAAAGTTGTTTTTCAGCAATTGGTCATTCTTTTTTAGAATTGAAATAAATAAATCGCTACCCCCTCAGTAATTTGCGAGAGAAATCGTAATTTTGCGCCGTCTTACCAATCATCATTTTGTAAAAAAACTCATTTAAGTAGAATATGAATCAGTTGCAATCACACGACCAATTTCAAGACCGTCACATCGGTATCAACAACACTGAACTTTCTGAAATGCTGGACACTATCGGCGTATCTTCACTCAATGAACTCATTGACCAGACTGTTCCCGAAAAAATCCGCAATAGAAAAGGCTTGAAAACGATTCCCGCGCCCTTGTCAGAATTTGAATACTTGCAGGAGTTGAAGAAGACCGCTGCGATGAATAAGGTGTTTCGCACGTATATCGGCATGGGATATTTCGGCACCATTACCCCCTCAGTCATTTTGAGAAATGTCTTTCAAAATCCTGGTTGGTACACTCAATATACACCCTATCAGGCGGAGATAGCGCAAGGTCGCCTCGAAGCGATTTTGAACTTCCAAACGATGGTCAGCGACATGACAGGCTTACCGATTGCCAATGCTTCTCTTTTGGATGAAGGCACAGCGGCAGCCGAAGCGATGAACATGTTTTATCATGAAAAAAATAAAAAAGTTAAGAATCATGCGGACGCCGCTAACGTCTTTTTAGTAGATGAAAACGTCCTGCCTGCTACGATTGACCTCCTCATTACGCGTGCTCAACCCCTCAGTATAGAAGTGAAAACGGTCAACTGGGCTTCAGCGGAGTTGACAGAAAAGACCTTTGGTGTATTGTTGCAATATCCTAATTCTAATGGTTCTGTAGAAGATTATAGAGCATTTGCTGCTAAATGCAATAATAAAAACGTTTTTTTGACAGTGGCTGCTGACCTTTTGGCTTTGGCTTTATTGTCACCGCCAGGAGAGTGGGGGGCGGATTGTGTTGTTGGTAATTCTCAGCGGTTTGGTGTTCCGATGGGTTATGGCGGACCTCATGCTGCCTTCTTCGCCACTAAGGAAGATTTCAAACGCCAATTGCCTGGACGTATTATAGGTGTATCAGTAGATGCTCATAATAAACCAGCTTTGCGCATGGCTTTGCAGACTCGTGAGCAACATATTCGTCGTGAAAAAGCCACTTCAAATATATGCACAGCTCAAGCTTTATTGGCTATCATGGCTTCAATGTATGCTGTTTATCATGGACCCAAAGGCATTAAAATGATTGCTGAAAGGGTGCATTTATCGGCTGTTGCATTGGCAAAAGCACTATCAGATTTAGGCTTTAAAAATAATAATAAATACTTTTTTGATACTTTAAATATCAAAATTGATGATGCAGAACAAATGGCTGCCATTCAAAAAGAAGCTATTAAACGCAGCATTAATTTTTGGTATGGCACAGCAGGTTTTGTTCAAATTGCCTTAGATGAAACCATTACAGAGGCAGATTTGAGAGACATTATAAGCGTTTTTGAAGTTGTTTCTAATAAAAAAACGACTTTACAAAACTCTAATCTCCAATCTAACACCCCCTCAGTATTAAGCCGTTCAAGTGCCTATTTAATACATCCCGTTTTCAATGCTCATCACACCGAATCTGAAATGATGCGGTATATTAAAAGGCTTGAAAATAAGGATTTGTCGCTCATGCACTCTATGATTTCGCTCGGTTCATGCACAATGAAATTGAATGCAGCGAGTGAATTGATACCTGTTTCATGGGAAGCGTTTGCGAATATCCATCCTTATGCACCCCTCAGTCAAACAAAGGGTTATCAGAAGATTTTTAAAGAATTAGAGACTTGGTTGGCAGAAATTACAGGCTTCGACGCTTGCTCTTTGCAACCCAATTCAGGCGCGCAAGGAGAATATGCCGGTCTTTTGACTATCAAAGCCTATCACGAAGCTCGTGGTGATTTTCATAGAAATGTTGCGCTCATTCCATCGTCAGCACATGGTACGAACCCAGCGTCGGCTGTGATGGCAGGCATGGAAGTGGTCGTTACGGCTTGTGATGAAAGAGGTAATATAGATGTAGCGGATTTGAAAGCTAAAGCGGATCAATACAAAGACCGCTTGTCGTGCTTGATGGTGACTTACCCATCCACTCATGGTGTTTTTGAAACAGAAATACAAGCAATTTGTAGCATTATCCATAAAAACGGCGGCAAAGTTTACATGGACGGTGCGAACATGAATGCTCAAGTTGGCTTGACAAGCCCTGGTAAAATTGGGGCTGATGTCTGCCATTTGAATCTTCATAAAACGTTTGCTATTCCGCATGGTGGCGGCGGACCGGGCATGGGACCTATTTGCGTCAATAAATCTTTAGCTCCTTATCTTCCAGGTCATGTGCATGTGAAAACAGGCGGCAACAAAGCGACTCATGCAGTATCTGCTGCGCCTTTTGGCTCTGCGAGCATCCTTTTGATTTCTTACGGCTATATAAAAATGCTCGGTACTGAGGGGGTAACTGATGCAACGAAATATGCAATTCTCAACGCCAATTATATGAAAGCCCGCTTGGAAAAAGAGTTTTCTATTCTTTATACAGGTGAAAATGGTCGGGCAGCACATGAAATGATTATAGACTTGCGCCCTTTCAAAGCGATTTGCTCGGCGGAAGATGTGGCTAAACGCTTTATGGATTATGGTTTCCATGCGCCAACTTTATCTTTCCCAGTAGCTGGTACAATTATGATTGAACCGACGGAATCTGAAAGCAAAGATGAATTAGATCGCTTTTGCGATGCCCTGTTGCAAATCCGTTCAGAAATTGATGAAATAGCGCAAGGTGATTTTCCTACAGATAATAATGTTTTAGTCAATGCACCACATACAAATGACATCGTGACGGCTAACGATTGGGCACTGCCATATACGCGCGAAAAAGCAGCGTTCCCGATTGGCTATTTGCGTCAGGGTTATAAGTTTTGGGCGTCGGTGAGTCGAGTGAATAGTGCGGTGGGAGATAGAAATCTCATTTGCGTTTGTCCGCCGATTGAAAGTTATATGACAGTTGAAGATTGATTTTTTAACGCATATTTTTTATTTATTACACATAGGTCACAAAGGGCAAATAGAAAAAACTATTTATCCTTTGTGATTTATGTGTAATAAAAATATTTGTCTGCCATCCTTCCACGAGCTGCTAAACAGGCTATTACCGCCCAATAATGCCGAAAATTCATAGTATCCGTCACAAACCCTTCGCTGAGCATGAAAAGTAAAACGCCACCCAATAAAATCCAGAAAGGCGTGTCCTCATTTGTTTCAAAATTAGAAAAAGCCACCCTTTTCCACGTTAAAAATATTGCATAATATAAGGTAATCAATGCTATAAATCCGATAATACCCAATTCTGATAACGCCCCGAAATACGTGGAAAGAGGGTCAAAATCCGTCAAATAAAGTGGAAATAACCCTTCAGTTTTAAGCTGTCTTGTAAAATCTGTAAAATTGCCACCACCTACACCTACGAGCGGATGCCGCATAAAAGCAATCAAATTGGTTTCCTTCAAAACGCCATAGCAAGTCCTCAACAAATAATTGTCTCCTACCTCCGCAAAAGGCGTTTTTTCAAGCGCGTGAAAGTATTTATTTTGCTCAAAATTTGATTTTGAAACGAATGAAAAATGGGAGAGAAACAGAAAAATGCTTAAAATGCCAACCCAAATAATACCTTTCATTTTCTTGAAAATTGAGGAATAATAGGGTAAAATGACAATTATTGAAGCAATAAACATGACAAATGACTTAGTAAATGTCATTATTGCAGCTAATGCCATGAAGCATACTGCAATCAGTACAGCAGTATGTACTTTTTTGTTTAAAATATCAGCGAGGAGAATTAAAATGAAAACACCTAAGATGCTCATGAGCATAATTGGCTCTTCACTCATAGCACTCATGCGGTAAATATTGCCGAAAATGGGGTAGTTGTGAAAGTATTTTACGAGGAAATTTTCAATGCCGAAAAGTAGTAGAATCACGCCGATAAAGCCAATAATTGAAGTCAAAACGCCTGAAATCAACACGTTTTGTACTAAAAAAGACCGAATGTTTTTTTCAGAACCTTTGAAATAAAAGTTGATGATGACATACAAAAGGATGAGGTAAGCAAGCCCTAAAACTTCAAAAAATGAAGCACGAGTAGGGTGGAAGGCAGCCGATAAAAACATGGCTAAAAAGTACAAAACCAATGCTTTGTCAATGATTGAAATGCGCCATTTGAGCCATAATTTTGTTTGAAACACCTTAATACTTGTTAGAAAAAATAAGATGATGAAGATGATCTCAGGCAATTGAATTTTTTTGATGACTATCGGCAATTCCAATAAACCATTCAGCGGCAATGTGAAAATATAGAGGCTGATGAAAAAGCCAATGAGTGTCCAATCTGATTTCGTTTTCATATTTCTATCACTTTGCTACTACAAATTTATTGGTCGCCAGAGCTTTGCCTTTTTTATTTTCAATTAAATAAGTGTAAACGCCTGCTGTTAAATTCAAATTTCTAACATTCACCACTTCTTCATTTTTGCCATCATTGAATTGTTTTTTCTTGAAAATTTCGGCTACCATTTTACCCGTGCTATCAAATATTTTCAAGCATAATTTCATCGAATTTTTCAATTCAAAATTGATAAACAATTGATTATCAGTGGGGTTTGGATAGCAATAAGTTTTAATAATTTCTTTTACTAAAACCACCCCCTCAGTATAAGTGACGACGGGCGTATTAATCAAAGCCGTATAAATCGTTTTTCTACCAGCCGAATTCATCGCCGTCCAAATCGGTCTGACGATGTTGTTATGCGCTGTGAGATTCGTATAATCACCAAAGAATGCTGTTTGATTGGGCTTAAAAGGCATTTCACTAATTTTGAAATTTTGAAAAGTTTCGCCCCCATCACGACTCAAAGCCATATAAACATCCGTCGAATCGCTCGTATAATTGCGGCGATCATAGAACACAAACCACAAGTTGCCGTTGGTTTGATCAACCGCCATCCACGTCATAAATTGCTGTCGATTGGTGTTGTCATTATTCACTTTTTTAGGCGTGCTCCAAGTTTTTCCTTTATCCGTTGATTTAATGAGCCAAATATCGGTGTTTGATTCACCATTCTTTTGGTCACTCCAATTGATATAAATCGTGCCTCGATTGGGGCTTTGGCTTGTATCGCAAATCGTAATCGGCAAACCATTGCAGCGATATATGCCTGGCACATTGTACGTCCAACCGCCGCCTATATCCGCCGCTTTAATATCATTACTCAACCACGTCTCGCCACCATCGAGTGAGCGGTCGAAGGTCAAGCCTGCGGGACCTGCCCAAGCCGCATAAACTTCACCGTTTGGACCCACCGTCGGCACAGCCCCCTCTACGGTTTTATCATCGTCCAAACAGTCGCCGCCTTGTTGATTAATGCGTTTAGCAGGCGTCCAAGTTGTGCCACCGTCGAGGGATTTTGAGAACATAATATGCGAACTGTCTTGCGGTTGACGGCTTTCGTAGAGGTCGAATTGCGTCCAAGTGCAATAGATTGTATTTGTTTTTCTATCAATGGCGACCCAATGTTTATCTTGATTTTTTGAACCATTTAAGCCCATAAATGAGCCATTATTCCATGTTTTACCACCATCCGTTGATTTTTGAGCCACTATTCTATCAATCCAATTGCCATCAGAAGGGTTCGATAAATGCAAATGATAAAACGCCCCCTCAGTATCGCACGCCATAACAGGGTCACCCCATACGCCATACGTGGAGCGTTGAACACTTTTCTGCCACGTTCTACCCGTATCTGACGAATAATAAACATTCGCAATATTAGATCCCGCCACCATCCGCGAAGGGTTTTTAGGGTCGAGACAAATGCTCGGCTCGTCGGCATCGCCGCTGTTGTCAATGATGATATTGGGATGCTGGGCAAAAAGGGAAATGGTCGTTAAAATGATGGCTAAAATGAGCAGCGTTTTTTTCATGATGATTGTTTGTATTTTAGGAATCGTGAAAGTTAATGACATACCCCTCAGTATTTCAAAAGTATTCATTTTAGAAAAACAATAATTTGTTTGATAAACACTTTCTAACTATTTTTGTATAAACAAACCAATTGTTGAACATACTAATTAATTAAAATGAGAAAATGGGATTGGGATAATTATACCAACGAAGATATTAAAGATGAAATAACATTGATAAGAAAAGGTTTAGAAAGTGTCAATTCTAATGAGAAATTGACAGAAAAACAAAAACAAAGACTTTTTGATGAATATTTAGATAAATTAAAATCTTTATACAATGAACAAAGAAAAAGAAACACTTTTAAATAAGGTTCTATCAGAGCCTGATGTACCATATTTGGTGTCTAAAAAAAGCATTAATCGCCTGATAGAGCGTATGCAACCTGAGACGGAAGACATGAAAGAATACTTGATAGCCTATTATTCAGCAGAAACTAATGCTGAAAGCCAAGCGATTCTTACAGGAAAATATGCCTCTATGTCGCCTACTCAAGCCAAGGCTTTTGATGCTGCCTATTTACGCTGTCTTGAAAATGATGTCAATTATAGTGAAAAGGTTCAATCATTATAATAAACACCCCCCCTCAGTATTTCCCTAAGTGTATTGTACCACGAATTATACGAATTGACGAATTTTACCAATTTACGTGTTGACATGTAGATTGGTAAAATTCGTCAATTCGTATAATTCGTGGTACAATACACGTAATTAGGAGATTACTCCGATTTATCGACAATAGCCCTCAAAATATTCCATCTATCAATAATTAATAGGGCAATGAAAATGAAGGCACTGAGGCAGAGTATGCCAAAAATCATGGTCACATAATATTGTATCGTCCATTCAAATGCGACTTTCAGGCGGTGAAGCAAGCTGATTTTTTTTTCACTCGCTCCTTCATAAAGTGAGAAACGGATAGAGCAAAACTCGTTTTCGCTATCAAAATTGCCCAATTCCACGCCCAACTCTTGCATTTGCTTCTCTATTTCCAATATTTTATCGTGCAAAGCCACATAATCGCTGATAGCACCGCCTCTTGATTTCAACTCATTCAAAGAGGTGAGCGTTTTTTCTAAGGATATTTTCTTAGCGTTCAATTGACGATACTCATTGGTTTTATCAATTTTCGTAATTTCAGTGGCTTTTAATGCGCCAATTTTTTGAATATCAATATAAAAACTATCAAATAAAATTGGGTTGACACCTATCAGCAAATGGATTTCTCTATTGCCTTTTTTACCTTCATTTTTTTCATATTGAACCACCGCTTTAAAATCCTTCGTGGTCTTTTCCAACTTCGTTTTATCTTCATCAAAATTAGAGGTTTTGGATTTTATGGAAGCCGTTTTTTCATATTTTTGATTAGAAGCAAAATTATTACTGGGGTTTTGAGATTCAGGTGGTCTACTCCTTTTCATCGACTTTTCAGAAGCATAATTTTTACGCAAGTCTTGAATGCTGCTGAAAAAATCACCACTATTATCAAACGAATTGTTTGAATCTGTCTCCAAATAGCCATAAATGAGCCTGAAAACAAATAGCACGAGGAACAAGCCTATGCCTATTTTTAAATACTGTTTGTATTTTAATTTTAAATTTATAGTCATCAATTTTGAATTTGTTTTAGAATTGAATGAAAAATTGAGTATTCAACATTTTTACTTTTTGTTACAAAACTATGAATATAGAGTTAATGAAGGCATATTTTATAAGGTGTTTGTTATAAAAGCATATTTCTTTAAACTGATTAGAATACTGAGGGGTATAAAATTGCAATAAATTTTCAAAAAAAAATTTACTTTTGTTTCAAATTATATAAATTATGTACACAAAAGATTTTTACGATATTATTGATGCTGAATTAGAAAAAGTAGTTGTTTCTAATTCAGAATTTGAATTAATTAAGAGACATAAAAAAATAGATGATAAAAAAGCCAATGCATTTTTAATTTGGTTTTTAAATTTTTACGCACCTGCTAAGGGCTTTATATATCAACGTTACATAACTGATGGCAATGGTGATAGTTCTTGCGATATAATATTTGACCTTTTTGATGGGCAGGGAATAAAAACATTTTATGTTGTACAATCTAAATGGAAGAGTAAAAATAATTGTGAAACAGAACTTAGTTCAAATGATATTAAATCATCATTAAATGATTTTGAAACCCTCTTACGATATGGGAAAAAAGATGCTAAAAATGAAAATTTTAAAATAAAATATGCAGAACTTATAGAACACTATGAAAAGAATGGTAAAATAAAATTCATTTTTCTAACACTGTCAAGTTTTAATAATGAAGTTGAACCTAATATTAGAAGTTTTGAACAACAATATGATGGGCAAGTAAAAGTTGAAATATTGGATATTGTAAGGTTAAAACGAGATTATATTGAAAAAACCTACAAACAAATTTTAACCAATAATCCGCTTGAAACGCTTTACAACCTTGAGGAAGAAAAAATAAATTTAGCTATAGAACGATATGAAGGTGTTAGCGGCGATTATATGAAAATTAATAACCTTAGAAGGGCTTATATCTTTTTTTTAAAACCTAAAACGCTATTTGATTTATTTGAAAGTTACCGGCATTCTTTGTTTTTTAAAAATATTAGAAATCCATTACCAAACTCAGAAATTAATGAAAAAATTATTAATACACTAAACAATGAACCTGCATCATTTTGGTTTTATAACAACGGAATAACTTCTATTTCTTCTATTATGCCTGAGCACATTGGCAAAGGTGCAAAAGAAATTGAATTAACAGGTCTTCAAATTATAAATGGAGCGCAAACTGTTCATTCAATTTGGACAGCCTATAAACAAGCATCTTCTGTAAAAAGAGAAGTTATGAATAGGGAATCGCTTATTTCTATGCGTATTTTTGAAAGTAATGATAAAGATTTTAATTTGAAAGTTACGAGATTTACCAACTCTCAAAATGAAATATTAGCAAGTGATTTTTATGCGAATGATGATATACAAATTAGACTACAAAATGCTTTTTTTAATACGCGCTATTGGTATCAAAAACGGAGAGGAGAATTTAAAGATGTGCCGTCAAATGTAAAAATTATATCTAATGAGTTTTGTGCTGCGGCTTATTTATCTTATCATTTTCAAAATCCTATAGATGCTATTTCTAAGAGAGAGTGGTTATTTATTTCTCATAAAGAAGATATAGAAGGCATTTATGAAATGGTTTTTAACGATAGAACAAGGTTTGATGATATGTATATTGCCTGTACTCTTTTTTATAAGTTTATGGTTATTCTTAAAAAAGATAAGAACTGGAAAGGTGTAGATGTATTTGAATCGCCTCTGTTTTTTTATTTAGCACTTATGAAAACAGTTTTACCTAAATATATTGAACTTAAATACACTTCAAATGTAGATGTTAATAAGTTTATTATTAGAACTTTTGAAGAGATTGATAAAAAGAAAATGGATGAATTTGAAGCAGTTTTCAATTTTATTAAAAATGAAGTAATTAATAAATTCATATTCGATACGGATGTAAGAAAAATAGAAGATAATATTTTAGGAATTTTTGAATCAACTACTCATTTTGAAAAGGTAAAGGAGTATTTTGATGAAATAAACTTTTTGGTCGATGATGTTGATAAATATCTTAAGAAATGATAATTCATACCCCTCAGTATTATTTGTATAAAAATGCTTTTGGCAATAGAAGATTTTATAAAAAAAAGCCACTAAAATATAAGTTAGTGGCTTTTTTATTTAAAAAATGCAAAAATTGAAGCCCTCTATTTCCCTGCACCTGCATGCAACAACTCCAAACCCACCGAAGAACGCGGCTTAAAGCCTGTCCATAATTGCTGATTTGAGTTTTCCTTCAGATCTAAATATTTGGCGTATTCTTTTTCTTTTTTCTTCAAGTGAATACCTAAAAATGCTGTGACAAAATGCTGATTGATGTTATTGATGCGGCGTTCATTCCAAGCTGGTTCGGCATAACGGTAATATTCGTCTATATGCAAACCTTGTTTTAAAGATTCAGGAGGCGGTGGATTCGGTGCTATGTTGTGGCGAGCATTGGCATAAGTCAACAAATAGCGATCAGAATTCACTGCACCTTTATATATAGCTTTGATGCCATCCTCATAACCTGAAATATCGTCTTGACTGCCCGCTACGAAAAAAGTAGGCACTTTCAAGCCTTGCAACCCCTCAGTATCCCACACGCCACGCTGCATTCCCCAAGGCGCGAAGGCAACAACGGCTTTGATGCGCGAGTCAATGGAGGCTTTATATTCAGCATTATTAGTCATACGAACTTGAAGTGCTTTACTGCCGCTTGTTATAGAACTGAAAAAAGTATCCATCTTGGCACTGTAGCCAGCACCCGCAGCATTGAGCGAACCATATCCACCCATCGAATAGCCTATTAATGCCGTATTATTGGCATCAACTAAGCCTGAGAGGAAATTTTTAGGCGTGGCTTTACTCAATTCAGCCATTTGATTGAGGGTAAATAATACATCTTTTGACCGATTGAGTAGGGTGCTTGAAAATGCGTTGGCATCTCTAAAAGTGGATTCGGTGTGGTCAATTGCTACTACAACATAGCCTTTTGAAGCCAAATTCTCCGTCAAATATGTCAAAAGAAATCTTGAACCGACATAGCCATGCGAAACGATGACTAAGGGAAATGCACCGTCCGAATACTGAGGGGGTGCGTTTCGCAAAGCTCTTCCTATAAAAGTGAACGGTTTTAATGGGCGTTTAGGGTCGTTGAATGTGCCTAAAACTTCATCGTAAGTGATTGATTCTTTTGCTCCATCGGGTATATTGGCAGGATACCACACCTCAACTTTTAATGGTCTATCATATATGGTATCTACTCCTTTTTTAGATTTTAAAATATTGATTTGACCTTTATTGACCCAATCCAAAGTTTGGACACCTACTTTATATGTGCCGCGTGCAGACAATTCAGGTGCATCAGGCAAGGCATCACCGATGATAAAGGGTGGCTCATTACTGGCTTGAGCAGTTAAATTTGAAAGAATAGATACTTGCAAAAAGGCAAAACTGAGCAATACAATTAAGCGTTTGGTTAAAGAAATTTTCATTTATAATTGATTTTAATTGTTACACGTTTTTAGTTATTATTTAAATCTTTTTAGTTATTTTTAATTTTAATTCAACATTATTTGAATGTTTATAGTTATTGTTTAAATGTTTTCAGTTATTATTTAAACGTTTTTAGTTATTTTTCAATTTCAAAATAATAACCAATAACTTATAACTAATTAACGAAACTACCATTGTACTACTACTTTCCCTATCGATTGTCGACTCTCTAAATAATCATGAGCTTCAGCTATTTGTTCTACTTTATAGACTTTATCAACTGTAGGCACGATGATGTCGTATTGCGCCATTTTGACGACTTCTGTGATGCAATGTTTGAAAACAGCTTGACGATGATCAGCAATTTTAAGCATGTTGACGCCGATAATGGCTCTCGAAGTCATGAGCAATTGAATAGGAGAAAAAATGCCAAAGTGGATTGCCATTTTTATAGTGCCTAATTTATTGGTCTTGTTGCCATTGATTTGCTCGGCTGCCCCGAATGTGACGATGCGACCTGCGGGACCCAGCAATTTAAAACTGTTTTTGAAAGTCCGTCCGCCCAAGCTATCAAAAACAATATCCACGTTTTGGGTAGGAGAGTGGTCGCGAATAACTTGGCTAAAATCCTCTTGTGTGTAATCAATTGGCATATCAACACCTATTTTTTTCAAAAAATCCAATTTAGAAGTTGAGGCAGTGCCATAAACGTAGCACTTTTTATGCTTTGCCATCTGAACCAACAGGCTTCCGACACCACCAGCCGCTGCTTGCACCAAAACTCTATCACCTTCATGCAGAGTCACGCTCTCGAAAGCGCAATAATAGGCTGTGCAACCTTGCGTCGCCAAAGCTGTTGCCGAAGCAAAATCTATCGAATCGGGCAAAATAGCCACGCCTGCTGCATTAGTAACAGCATATTCTGCATAGCCGCCAAAGCGAGTAAGAGCGACTACTCGTTGACCAACGCTCAAGCCCTCAACGCCTTCGCCAACTGCATGAATGAAGCCTGCCACATCATAACCCAATACCGCAGGATTTTTTGGGGCTTCAGGATAAAGACCTCTCCGGGCGACCACATCCGCAAAGTTCAAACCAAAGCATATCACTCTGATAACCACCTCGCCCTTGCCAGCAATAGGCATTTCTTTATCATTAATTTCAAAGGCAGACGCACTGTTGCCATATTTTTTTAAATAAACTGCTTTCATAATTATTCTTTAAGCGGGTAAAATACAAAAAGGATTGTGTTTTATTCAATTGCAATCTAAAACATTTGTAAATCTTAATTCAATTTATATATTTACAAAAAAATTCAAAACCTTATTAACCTTGCATATTATTGGTGGCACAGTAGGTATAACTTGCGGAACAATTAATATTATCCGAAAAAAAGATTGCTTCTTTAACGGCATTATTGGTTGTAAATTATAGTTATTTTACAGCTTATATTCCAACAGTCTTACTTTGGTTGTTGCCTACAATAATTTTCGTTCCATTTATTATATATTGGACTCGAAAATTTAAAGTGTTGAGAAACCATCATTAATTATCACATTCAATCAATTAAAAAAAAATCTTACAATGAAAAGAAGAAATTTTGTAAAAGCATCGCTTTTAGCGACCCCCTCAGTATTGACCGCCAATTCGCTTATAAGTGAACCCAAACCCGCTACTAAAGAGTTATATGAATGGCGAGAGTATGAATTCAACTTCAACTCACCACGCGGTGAAGTAGAGAAATATTTTAAAAATGCCTTAATTCCTGCATTCAACAAATTAGGCATTAAAACAGTCGGAGTTTTTACAGAAATGGGCAAATCAGACCCTGCAAAGGTGTACATGCTGATTCCATACGCCTCTTTCGAGGATTTTAAATCCATCAATGAGAAAATAAAAATTGATGAAACTTATAAAAAAGCTGCAGCTGATTATTATAATTTGCCTGCGGATAGAGTACCTTTTAATCGAATGAGTTCTTCACTTATGCTCGCTTTTGATGGCTTACCGAAGTTGATTCAGCCTAAAAATGAACCGCGTATTTTTGAAGTTCGCAGCTATGAAGGATATAGCGATGATGCCGTTCGGCGGAAGGTTTTGATGTTCAATAAAGATGAATTCGATATATTTTATCGCACAGGTTTGAATCCTGTTTTCTTTGGTGAAGTGATTGCAGGCGGCAATATGCCTCGTTTGACTTACATGATTACCTTTAAAAACATGGAAGAACGCGATAAAAATTGGGCGAAATTCAGTGCCGATGATGTTTGGAAAAAAATATCCAAAGCTCCTGAATATGCTAACTCCGTTTCTAAAATATATAGAACATTTGTAGAGCCAACGGCATATTCGCAGTTATAATTAATTGTTATCCGTTAATTGTTATTCGCTATTCAAATAACGAATAACAATTAACGGATAACAATTTAATCTATTCTTTTACGATTTTCTTTCTCACCAATTCGCCATCAATATAGCTTTCTAAAAAGTACATTCCCTTTGGAAGAGAGGCAATATTGAGCTGATTCACTTCATTTTCAAGGGTTTTT
Source organism: Saprospiraceae bacterium (assembly GCA_043744275.1). Lineage (GTDB taxonomy): Bacteria > Bacteroidota > Bacteroidia > Chitinophagales > Saprospiraceae > JAAFJT01. The sequence goes on along the minus strand of JAYTUY010000232.1, from coordinate 1,222 downwards.
GACAACCAAATGCGCCCCATATAGTCCATAATTTTCACATCATGTTTATCAGTGGCTGAGGTTTCGATGGTGATACTTTCTTTGGCAGGATTCGGATAAAGCATGATTTGTGAATAGCCTTTTAATGCCACCATTTCTACATTTGAGAATTGATATTTACCATCAAAATCCACTTCTTTTAAGCGATAATAGTTATTGCCTTTTGTAGGAATAGGGTCTATAAAACTATAATCTTGTTTTTCATAAGATGCACCTTTGCTATTAATTATACCTATTTCATTAAAGTTTTTACCGTCTTTGCTGCGCTCAATAGCAAAATGTTTATTGTTAGATTCAGTAGCGGTAGTCCAATCGAGCTGACTTTGATTGCCCAATTTTGACGCTTTGAATGAGGTCAATTCAACAGGAAGAACAGAAGAAGTCGCGACAATATTAAAAGTTAAATCTGAAGTAGCCAATGGTATGACAAGAGCAATATTTATATTTGTAATTTCTGCACTCAGCAATGATTGAGCTGCAAAACCATTGGCAAAAGTCCCTGGGCTGACCGCCTGTAAATCAAGAGAGCCGCTTGTTGCCGATAGTGTAAAAAGATAATTGCCACCATTGACAATAGGAACACCAGTCGTTAGATTAATTGTGGTAGGTACACCAGCTGCCAATGTTATTCCAGACTGTGTGTAGAGGGTACCGATAGTCAATAATAAAAGATTGCCTGAATAAACCCTCAAGGTAACATTTGATACTGCAGTATTTGATGTGACGGTAATATCACTAACAGTGCCCGTACAATCTGCTATCCAAGTTTGCCCAACAGTTGCAAAATTAACGTTGGTATTGCTCGGACCGGCTTGATTAACGAGTCCACTGCATTGAGCCGTCAATTTGACAGAAAATACATTGAAGAGCAAAAAGGTAAACGTTGATAAAATAAAGAATGTTTTTTCATGATGTTTGAATTTAAGATTGAAAAATTTGGTTTAATAATTTTTTTTCAAAATACAGGATTCAACATGATTAAGTAGCAAATAAGATAGGGTAGAAGACTAATGGTGTAAAGTAAGATGTGATTTTTGCAGTTATTTTTAACTCATTTTACAAATATATATTATTTATTTTGAAAGAATTTTACTGAACTGTTAAATTATTAATGTATAATTGATTTAAAATAAACCATTTATAGAGGAATTTAGCGATTGTATCAAAACAATACTCTAAGAAT
>JAYTUY010000231.1:0-4239 GCA_043744275.1 Saprospiraceae bacterium | reverse complement strand
CATGAGGCGTGATACTTGTTCTTAGTTCTGTAAACATCCAACTAAGATAATTCATATAATCATTATTTCAAAGAACTTGTGCGTAGTCGACACGGTTTAAGACCCTCGTAAAGTTGTAACACATTGAAAATCAATATTTTACATAAAATTTAAATCCTAAAAATATAAATCATACAAATTTTCACTTTTCACTTTTCACTTTTCACTTTTCACTATTATCTTTTCACTTTCAAAACTAACTCTTGATAACAGCAATAAACCTATAAAAAACAAGAAGCCCAACATCAAAACACTGTAACGAATGCCTACCATTTGATCAATCAAACCAAAAGTAAAAGTGCCTGTAACGACTGCTAATTTATCAGTTAAATCGTAGAAGCTATAGAAAGTGGTGGTGTCCGTTGTGCCTCTCGGAATGAGTTTGGAATATGCTGAACGGCTTAAACTTTGCGTACCCCCCATGACGATACCCAGCAAGACTCCTAATGCATAAAAAGGTATTTTGTCTTTGATAAAAAATGCTAAAAACGTGATGACTACCCAGACGATGAGCATCGTTGAGATTGTCCATTTATTGCCTTTCGCATCCGATACTTTTGCAAAAATCCAAGCACCGAGTGCTGCCACAATCTGCAAAAGAAGCACTAAAATGATGAGTTCAGTGGTTTCAAAGCCCAATTCTTTACCTGCAAATACGGCTGCGAGGAATATCATGGTCTGGACACCAGCATCGTAGAAAAAGAAGGATAGTAAAAAACGCTTAGTATTTGCTTGCTTTTTAACAACATTCCAAACCTGTTTCAGCTCGCCAAAACCACTGAAAACGGCTTTCATACTGAGGGGGGTCTTATTGTCATTTGGCAAACCGAAAAAAGGAATGAGTGAAAAACCCAACCACCAAGCCCCAACTGTTAAGAAGCTAATGCGGGTAGCAATGCCTTTATCTGCAAAACCTATTTTATCCCAAAAAAGGATACAGACTAAATTAACAATCAAAAGCAATGTTCCGCCGATATATCCTAAAGTAAAACCTCGTGCCGAAAGGCTGTCAAATTTATCGTGAGTAGCAATCAAAGGCATGAACGAATTATTAAAAACCACCCCACCAGCATAGCCAATCATAGAGACAATATATGCCCAAAATCCAATTTGCCAAGCATCAGGGTTATCCATCCAAAACATAGAAATACAGGATAATGCGCCTAAAATCGTGAAAAATTGCATAAAAGTCTTGCGTTTACCCCCATAATCAGCAATACCTGACAAAATGGGCTGAGTCAAAGCAATGAATAAATATGAAATCGTGAGCGCATATGCGAGCATGGAACTGTTGGGAATATCCCAGCCCATAAAATGAATAGTCTTTGGCGCAACGGCTTCAAAAAAAGGTGGAAATACCGCTACCCCAATCACCAAAGAATGTGCTGAATTAGCACAATCGAAATAAGTCCAAGCCCGCAAGATTTTAGGATTGTTGAGAGTGACCGGTTCAGAAAACCCAGCGTGATGCAGGGTACTATTGGATGTTTCGTTTTGCATATTAATTTATAAATATAAGTGGTTGCCCCAGAGGGGCTAAATATCGGTAGAAAAATATAATTGAAAAGTTTTTTTAATGAAAATCAAAGTTATATTTTGTTTTCATAACTTTCTAAATAGCTTTACGAAGATTTTATAAAACATCAATAAAACGATTTTTGGTTCAATGAAAAAAGATATTTTTGATTTAAATGGAAAAGTTGCGCTCATTACGGGTGCGAGCAAAGGCATCGGCGAATCCATCGCTCGATTTTATGCGGCGTATGGTGCGAAGGTGATTATCAATAGCCGCAAACAAGACGCCGTGGATGAAGTCGCAAATGCCATAAATACTGAGGGGGGGCAAGCCATCGGCGTGGCTGGTCAAGTGGGTAGTATTGATGATTGTAAAAAAATATTTGACGCCGCTATGTCCGCTTATGGGCGCATAGATATACTCGTCAATAATGCGGCAGCGAATCCAGTATTTGGTCCTGTAGAAAATACAGACGAACGGGCTTTCAATAAAATCATGGATGTGAATGTCAAAGCACCTTTCGAATTAGCGAAAATGTGCCTCCCGATAATGCAAGCGAATGGCGGCGGTTCTATCATCAATATTTCAAGCATTGGTGGCGTCAGTCCAGAGCAAATGCTCGGAATTTATAGCGTGAGCAAGGCAGCTCTGATTTCTTTAACAAAAGTGATGGCGGCTGAATGGGGTAAGGATAATGTACGCGCGAATGTCATTTGCCCTGGGCTTATTCAAACCAAATTTAGCCAAGCCCTTTGGAGCAATGACCATATTATGAAGCACATGATGGCGCAGCTACCCCTCAGTAGAGTTGGCAAACCTGAAGAGATTGCAGGATTGGCTTTGTTTTTAGCATCGGAAGCATCGAGCTATTGTACAGGCTCTGTTTTCATGGCTGATGGTGGATATTTGATTTAAGAAAATATAGAATGAGTAAAGAATACGGCATAAAAAAAGGAATGATTCGATGAATCACTCCCTTTAAAATTTAATACATTCTTGTTGCTTAGTTAGTAGTTAATTATACATTCTTGTTCACCGAGTTATATATTTTGTTTATATTATTAATGGTTCTTTAATAAAAACCAACAGACAGATTACTCTGATTTTAACTTTAGATATTATCAAGTATAGTCCCTCTTTAGCAAAAAATCAAAGTAATCTGTTGTGTTGAAAACTAAAAAAACTAAACTTCACTCTTTACCTACTATATTTGTTATCTTTAAATTTCGCATTTAAATGTAAATTAATGAAACCAAATTAGATTCATCTTTTTCAACATTCCACCATTTTTAATTTCTTAAATGTGTAGCAAAACTAAAATAATAATTCAATATTTTATCAAATTTAAAAATATTGGGAAATTCAACAAACGTTTGCGCAAACGTTTGTTGTTGATAACTTATTGAAAATGTTGATAAATAATTAAACTAATCACTTGAAAAGAGCAACAATTAAGGATATTGCCAATATCGCAGGTGTCAATATTTCCACAGTTTCGAGAGCACTCAAAGACCACCCTGATATAGGTCTTGACCTTCGCAATAAGATAAAACGCTTAGCAGAAGAACTGAACTATCACCCCAACTTGATGGCTGTACAGTTACGCAAGCAAAAGAGTCATTTGATTGGACTCATCATTCCTGAAGCTTATATGTTTTTCTTCCCCTCAGTTATCAAGGGTATTTCTGATGTCATTCAAGAGTATGGTTATAAACTTTTGGTGCTTCAATCGGGTGAAAAACTCGAACGCGAGATTGAAAACGTGCGAATCTGTTATGAAAATGGCGTGGATGGTTTATTAATGACCCTCACAAATCAAACGGTCAATTTACATCACCTCAATGAACTTCGTGAAGCTGACGTACCTGTTGTGTTACTGGATAAAGTATTGGATGATTCAGGCTTCGATGAAGTCATTATTGAAGACGAAAAAGCAGCTCAAACATGCACGGAATATTTGATTGAAACAGATTGCAAAAACATTTTAGGCATATTCGGCAATGCTAATTTAATGATTACAACAAAACGATTGTCAGGGTTTTTGAAGGCTATTGATTCACATAAACAACAAGGCATAGTTGGCAATTATAAATTTGTAGATGATACTTTCACCGCTTGGAATGCTGTTGAGCAATATTTTGAAACCGACCAACCCGATGCCATCTTCGCTATGAGCGATGAAATTATTGCGGGCGTGATTGCCGCTTTGAAGAAAATGAAGATTGCTATACCTGAAAAATGCTCTGTGATTGGCATGAGCGATGGTTATTTACCTCAAATATTAGATCCACAAGTCACTTACCTACATCATGATGGTTATACGCTGGGCAAAATGGCAGCGATACACCTAATTCAAAAAATGAATAACAAATATAGCGCGGCTCTTCAAGAGTGTTTAGTGCTACCCACCAAACTGATTTTTCAAAAATCTACTCGTTAAGTGTAAAGCAATTCTCGCTATTGAATTTTTTATCAATATCTCCTCAATATTTAAAGGATTTTGAGCGAGCAGATTTACGAAATCTGTGGTGCGACATAAAGTTATGTACTACCCTTGGGACATAAAGTTGAAACCGCCTTAGCGGTCTTTGAAAATACTGTGAATTTTAGGACATTTTCGACAGTCAAGTTTTTAGCTGACCAAGCTCTAATAAAGTCACCATTGGCTTGATATATCTCCCAAT
>JAYTUY010000230.1:0-4251 GCA_043744275.1 Saprospiraceae bacterium | reverse complement strand
TTGAGAATTGAGACTGTTCTGGATGGAGTCAATACTCCAAATCTCACTATCGGAAATAATGTCAATATTGAACAAAATGTTCATATTATTTGTCATGATAATATCTCCATTGGAGATAATGTTTCTATTACAGCAAATTGCGCAATTGTAGATACTTCTCATCCATATGTTGAAGTAATAGAGAATGACAAAATTGGGGCAAGATTAGATACATCAAAATCCCCGGTTAAAATTGGTGATAATTCTTTTCTTGGAATTGGCTCTATAATTCTTCCTAATGTTGAACTTGGAAGAAATGTGATTGTAGGTGCCAATACGGTCGTTACAAAAAGCGTACCAGGTTACTCTATAGTAACTGGAATACCTGGGCGCGTTATTAAAACTTATTGTTTTGTGGATAAAAATTGGAAATAATCGTATATGAATACATCAATGCAAAAATGCGCTAATTGTAGTTCGACTGAAAACAGAGAAATTTTTTCAGCCAAAGACAGGCATTATAAAAATCCAGGTGAATTTTCAATTGTGAAATGTGATAATTGTCAGCTTGTTTTTTTAAATCCCATGCCTTCGAATGAAATTTTATCAACCTATTACCCGACCGACTTTTACGCATATCAACCTTATCCTGCAGTAAGTGCCTTCAAAAAATTCGTCAAATCAGTACTGTTGATGAATATAGGAACTCGGGATCCACAATTTATTAAACCTGGTGTAATGCTTGATTTAGGGTGTGGCTCAGGTGAATTTATCAACAATAAAAAAAATGAAGGATGGCAAGTATTTGGTGTGGAGCCAAGCCCACAAGCTGCTGAATACGGTGTTGGTGTCCGAAAATTAGACATTCAAACAGGCACAATTTTAGACACTAATTTTTCATCCAATTTCTTCGACTATGTTCGATCAAATCATTCATTCGAGCATATTAATAATCCAAATGAAACTTTGCAAGAGCTCCATAGAATATTAAAACCAACTGGTAAATTACATATTGGTGTTCCCAATATCGAAAGCCTAAATGCCAAAATATTCGGTAGATATTGGTGGTATTTGGGTGCTCCAGTTCATACGTTTAATTATTCTGTCAATACTCTGTCTGCTATCGGTAAGAAGCATGGCTTCAAAGTAGATAGAGTTATTTACAACGCTGACTTTAGCGGCATTATGGGTAGTTTACAGATTTGGTTAAACAGAAATTCTAATAAAACTTCCATAGAAGGGCATTTGATCAAATCAAAATTTGCTCTGGTGCTTGGCCAATGGCTGGCAAAGATAGAGAATCTGTTCAATGTTGGCGATGCAATAGAAATTACCTTTGTGAAAGATACAGTCAAGTGAACATACTAATTACAGGCGGTGCTGGCTTCATCGGTACACACCTTACTCAAAAATTATTAGCACAGGGTGCTCAGGTCACCTTGCTAGATAACTTCTCACCTCAAATTCATGGTGAAAATGCAGCGGCCACTTTTAAGGCGCCTGCGGGTGTGCGCGTTATCGAAGGCGATGTGCGCAACAAGCAAAGTTGGCTGGATGCATTACCTAGGCACGATGCGGTAGTCCACCTGGCAGCCGAGACCGGCACGGGCCAGTCGATGTATGAAATATCGCGTTACGAGGCGGTCAACATTGCCGGCACAGCGCTCATGTTTGATTGCATCGTTAACCACAAGCTCACCAACATCAAGAAAATTGTGGTCGCGTCGTCACGCGCCATTTATGGCGAAGGCGCTTACACATGCGCTGCACACGGAACCGTGTACCCCGACGAGCGCACCGTGGCAGACTTGAAAGCGGGCAGCTTTGAGCCGCGGTGCCCCCATTGCAGCAATTTTGTGACGATGCAAACCACGGCAGAAACCGCGCCCTTCAAGCCCACGTCTTTTTACGGTTTGACCAAGCAAGTGCAAGAGCAAATGGTGCTCATGTATGCGCGCACCCTGGGCATATCGGCCTATGCACTGCGTTATCAAAACGTGTATGGGCCTGGCCAGTCGCTCAACAACCCGTACACGGGTATTTTGGCTATTTTTTCTAACCTGGCACGCGAAAACAAGCCTATTAACGTTTTTGAAGACGGTGATGAGAGCCGAGACTTTGTGTACATATCCGACGTAGTCGATGCCACCGCCCAATGCTTGCAGGCCGATCAACAAGGCGTTGCATCCATCAACGTTGGCAGCGGTGTATCCACTTCGGTGAGCAAGGTAGCGCATGCCGTAGTGCAGCATTTCAAGAGCAAATCGGTTGTGTCGGTCAGTGGCGCATTTCGCCAGGGCGACATTCGCCACAACGTGGCAGATCAAACGCAGGCGAAAAAATTACTTAATTACCAGGCGCAATGGAGCTTTGAAACTGGCCTCAAAGAATTTTTAAACTGGGCCAGCCTGAGTGCGGCGAGCGACGCGGGTTATGAAAAATCTTTGCAAGAACTAAAGTCTAAAGGTCTCATGCATGAATGAGCCCAAGATTGGTGTCGTTACGGTCACGTACAACAGTGCAGCATTCCTTGGCGACTTCTTCGCATCGTTAGACAATCAAACATACAAAAACTGGTTTACGTATGTGATTGACAATGAATCTAAAGACAGCACAGTCACAGACTTGCAGTCCAGGGCATTGAACCCGGCGCATTATGAGCTCATTATCAATCCTAAAAACATTGGCGTAGCGGCGGGCAATAACCAAGGCATAAAAGCAGCCCTGGCAGCAGGCTGTGAGTATGTGTTACTCCTGAATAACGACACGCTATTTGAGGCCAACTTATTTCAAAAACTGGTAGATGCTTGCAAGCAGTCCGGTAAACGAATGTCTGCCCCCAAAATGTTGTATTTTTCACCGTCGAATACGATCTGGTGGGGTGGCGGGCATTTTGATAAATGGCGTATGTATGCGGGAACACATGACGCAATGGATGAAATTGATGTAGGGCAAACTAACAGCACAGTCAACTTTGATTATTGCCCAACTTGTTGTCTGTTAGTTCATAAATCTGTTTTTGAAGAAATAGGATTTATGGATGAAAGATACTTTGTCTACTACGACGATACAGATTTTGCAATACGGGCGAATAAAGCTGGAATAAATGGTTCTTTCATTTCCGAAGTCGATTTTTACCATAAAGTTAGTGGTTCGACTGGAGGTGGGGAGTCTACTTTTTCTATTACATATATGACGAGAAATAGAGTTTACTATATTGGGAAAAATCTGGGATTAATTAGCTTATCTTATTATTCTATGTTCGCACCAATTGTTTATTCATCTAGAGTAGTCTTTAGAAAAATAAATTTTTCAAAATATAAAATACTAATGAAATCTCATTTTCAGGGATTAAAAATGGTATTGGAAAATAGTCGATTTTTGTGAGTAAAAAATCAACCCCAAAATTGCCTTGGATGGTAGGCTCTTCGTTATGGATTCCATCGATAGCAATACCAGTTGGGGGAGCTTGGGGTTTACAGGTTATAGTAATAATTTCTGCATTTTATATTTTAATTTCATTTTTTGAAAAAAAGAGACCTATAATTTCTGATTTTTATGGATGGGTTTGGTTTATTTTTCTCAGTTGTATGTTATTACTAAGTTCATTATTCGGAGTGCTTCCTTTTACCAGGAGTATTTTATCCGGATTTAGTGAGTTTACATTATTGATTGTTGCTTTGGCTGTCTATAAAATAGCCATAACAAATGATATTCAATCCGAAGCTTTTTTGTCAGGCTTCAATCAAACTGCTTTATTGATGGCTGTATTGGCATTCGTACAATTTATTGGTCTAAATTCTGGAATTGGTTTGTTTGCTTGGGAAATAAATAATCCTAGTTTTACTTTATTCGAAATAGATTCGGCAATATTGCATCAGCGATCTTATTTGATTACTCCAGAGCCTTCAATATTAAGTGCCTTATTACTTTCTGCAATTGCTACTCAATCAGTCAAAGTTAAAGCAATAGGAACACATCAGGAGTGGTTAATCTTATTATTATTTATTGGTGCAATGATCACAACTGCATCGCAAAGTCTAATCTTGATTCCGTTTGTTATTGCAATTGGATTTCGGATGCCTTCTGAAAATAATTTTCGAAGGAGAAAAAAATTAGGATTGCTATATACCTTCATATTTATGACTTTCTTTTTAACACTATTTTTTACTGTTGAATCACTACAACGAAATTTTGTAGAAAGGCTCATAGAAATCTATGTCGACAATAGTGAAAAGACCTCATATGGTGAAAGATCGGTCACAATTGATG
>JAYTUY010000229.1:0-15417 GCA_043744275.1 Saprospiraceae bacterium | reverse complement strand
CTTTCAGAACGGATTTCTATGATAAAATCAGGGCTTACGTGGGCAAATCGCTTCCTGTCACTGAGGGGTATGGCTGACCAAGTTTCTAAGCGCAACCATGCCGCATCTGCTGATTTAATAGCGCCGCTGGGCAGTGTAAAACCCGTTGAAGGGCTGAATACAAGACCCACTTTTTTTCTAACATTCCATGATGTCAAATGGTATGAAACATTATTTTCGTAATACCCGCTTTCTCCGCCTACTGGATCCATAATGATAATTTCTCTGTTTTTAGTTCTCTCAATTCGTTTTGATTTGTTGGCTTGGCAAAACTCAAAAAATGCTTCGTCGCTCATGGGTGGTGAAACCATAATGCGTTGTTTAGTAGGTGCTGCGGGAAATATAATGGATTCAAACATGGCAATGTATTGACTGTTTAAACTATTTTTTATACAAATTTAATATTTAAACTCTAAAAAACCAAGAGCCAAAGTCTAACATCTAAATCTAACATCTTCGTTTCTAAAGTCTCACTCAGTAAACCAGCGGAATAAATTTCTTTTTCTTAAACGCATAATCATCATACGCTCGCCCATACATTTGGCGTAATTTTTTTTCTTCAAACTCAATACCAATGATGATATAAACAATGCTCAAAGTGACTGAAAGCAAGACTGCGCTCGTCGGTTTTATGAAAAAAACACCATTGAGAAAAAGGAAAATGCCCCAATAAAGCGGATGCCTCACCACTTTGTACCACCCCTCAGTAATTAAGCCCGTTGGAGACTCTTCTTTAGTACTCAGACCTAAAAATGTGAAAAAGTCTATCCTTTTGAAGGCGGCAACCATCACATATAGCCCTGCCATAAGCAGTGTTGCACCCATATATTGAAAAATAGCAATGCTCTCAAAAATATCTTCTGAATCTCCTCTCCACAATTCAAAAATGATAGCAAGCACGAATAACAAGGATATGACGCTATAAGTAAAGCGATAATACTTAAAGCCATTTTTCAATGTTTTAGCAAAAAAGTTTTTAACCGCTGTAGCTGCCAGTAAGCTATGCGAGATAAAAAAGAGCAGCCAAAGGATAACAAGTGTGAGCATGATTCAAGATTTTTTTTGAAAAATAAGAATAATTTGGGAATATGTAGTAAAATAGCAACTGAAAATTAAAATTATTCAAAATACCGCTTGGCGGCTTAAATACTGAGGGGGTACAATGCAGAACCAAGAACTTGACCATATCCAAAAACTGCTGGCCGAACAAGGCTACATCAGCGAACCGTCCATTGTTATGTCTGTTTTTTTAGCTATTAAACTACAAAAACCTTTGCTTATTGAAGGTCCGGCGGGTGTTGGTAAAACTGAAATCGCTAAAGTAATGGCAAAGGCTTTGGAGACGGATTTGATTCGTTTGCAATGTTACGAAGGTTTAGATGCCACTCATGCTTTGTATGAATGGAATTATCAACAACAACTTTTACATCTTAAAATAGAAGAGCGCGACCCCTCAGTATCGAAGGAAAAAGTAGAGGAAGCCCTATTCAGCGAACGATTTTTGATGAAACGCCCTCTCTTACAAGCGATTACTCAAGCCAAATCGCCTGTCCTTTTGATTGATGAAATAGACCGTTCGGATGAAGAATTTGAAAGCTTTTTACTTGAAATACTCTCCGATTGGCAAATTACAATTCCTGAAATCGGCACTATCAAAGCCACCCACAAGCCTTACGTGGTCGTAACAGGCAATCGGATGCGCGAACTTTCAGAAGCCTTGCGTCGGCGTTGCTTGTACCTTTATATCGGTTATCCTGATTTTGAAAAAGAATTGGCTATCGTTAAATCCAAAGTGCCTGAGATAGATGAGCGTTTGGGTCGTCAAATATGTGCTTTTATGCATGAAATCCGCCAAATGAAATTGGATAAAACCCCTGGCGTAGCCGAGACACTGGATTGGGCGCAAGCCCTCACCGCGCTCCATTTTGATTATTTAGATAAACAAATAGTAGAAGACACGCTCGGTGTTATTCTAAAAGATTGGCAGGATGTGCGCCATGTGCAGATGTCATTGACAGAACTGTTTGAAAAAACGGGAGCTGTTTCTAAGTTTGATAATTTGTAACTCTATTTCACCATTAACATTTAACAGTGAAACCATTCTACTCTATTCACAGTATAACACCCATAATACTATAATTTTTCCCCCTGACCCATTGGGTCTTCTTTCTGAATCTTACTCCAATTTAAAGTAGCTTATCTGAATCTTACTTCAGCTTAATTGTATTTTCCGAAAACCGAGTCAATTAAAATATTTTATTGCCTGCCTCATACTGAGGGGGGCAGATGTGTATTGTCTTTTCAACGCTTAAATCTTTATTTGTTCACTGTAAATTTATGAACTCATGAAACAAAATTTTAAAACCTTGACATTAAAATCGGTATTCGTATTTCTACTTGTTTTTGGAAAATTATTGAATCTTAATACTCTTATTGCTCAGACGTATTGCTATGAATTTGAACAAAGGGTGGTGGGTACAAAATTGGAAGTAGATATAAAATTAACTGCTTCTTCTTCCTTTAAATTAGGCAATACTTACCTCAATTTTACTTTTAACACAGCAGCTCTCTCGCTCAATACTCCGATTCCTTTTACAAATAATTTGCTTCCTTTAGCTTATACGATGACGATGAATTCGCCTTCATCGGGCGTTGTTGCCACTTCGGTGAGTTATAATGGTAGTACTGGTTCGGGTAAATCCATTACAACAGGCGGTGTGAAAATTGCGACCCTTACTTTCAATATTTTGAATCCATTAATTGTCCGTGATTTTAAATTATTAGACAATGGGTTTAAAAATGTAGCAGCCAGTAAAGACGATAATTTGACGATTTTAGCCCTTTCGGCTCAGTGCCCACCTTCGCCTTATACCTCTTTGTTTTATGATGTCAATATTGAATTGGATGCCCCAATTCCCATGAATGAATGTGTAGATGCCACGACATCTGGCTCTGTTAAAATCAATTTTGGCGATGATGAAACAAGGGAAATACTGCCCGCAGGCTTCAAATTTGACTTTTATTGCGAGCCAGTCACCTCTTTGCGCTTGGGTGCAGACGGTGCATTATTGGTGAATGCAGACCCCTCAGTAAATTTACCATCTACCAATCAAGGGAAGCTCAAATCTCTACAAAAAGTCATTGCGCCCTGGTGGGATGAATGGCGCAAGGGCATGGGTTCTATCAATTGCCTCTTAAAAGATACTATTATTAGCGGCTCGCCTACTCGAATGCTCATTATTCAATGGAATAATCTGTCGCCAGTTGATAATGTCACGCCTAATAATTTGAATACAGACCCTTTGAAAGCGACTTTTAATGTGGTTATTTTTGAAAATTCCTCTATTATTAAGTTTAATTATAAAGATATTGATTTTACAAATGACTTAACAGGCAGACCTGATTTGACACCAGTGGCTGATAATAAACAATATGGTGGCAATGGTAGTGTAGGCATGAAAGGGTCATGTAATTTAGGCGTAGCGCGAGATGGCGTGAATAATATCATTTTTGATGGACCGATTAATGTTTCTTTATTTGATGTCAACACGGCACAGGTTTATAAAGCCATTACTTTTTATCCTATTTCTGCTGCATGTGAAATAATTGATGATGTTATTGATATTTCCACTTGTCAAAATCAAGCACCTATTCAATTGCCCCTTAACTCAGCCGCTATCAATGGCACTTGGACGGGCACAGGTACTCAATATTTGAACAGTTTAACGAGTCAAACTGCCAAGTTTAACCCGACAACGCCCGGTAATTATCAATTGATGTGGACGACAGGTTGCAATTTTGATTATGTGGTGAATATGAATGTCAACCCTTTAGCATCAGCTTTTGCAGGCACTGCTCAAACTGTTTGCGCTGGTGGAACGGTTAGTTTGAATGGTACGGTTGGTGGTAGCGCAACGACAGGTATTTGGAGTGCGCCCAGCGGTACATTTAGCAATGCTTCATCTTTTATGAGTACTTACACGCCCAGTATTGCAAGCGGCAACGTGACTTTAACTCTTACAACTAATAATGCTACTGCCCCTTGTTCAGAAGCGTCAAGTACAGTTGTCATTACCATAATACCCAATACTCTTCCTATTTTTAATATTGTTTCTACTATTTGTATAGGTTCGACAGCACCTCTTTTACCGACTACTTCTACCAACGGTATTACAGGAACATGGGCCCCCTCAGTAGTGAGCAATACTTCAACAGGTACATATATTTTTACACCCAATGGCAGTGGTTGTGCCACTATTTTAAGTAAAATAATAACTGTTACCTTTAAAACTATCCCGACATTCACGCCTATTCCATCAATTTGTATAGGCGGAATTGCTCCTATTTTACCAACGACTTCTAATAATGGCATCACAGGAACATGGTCACCTGCGACGGTCGATAATACGACCACAGGCACTTATACCTTCACACCTACTGAGGGGTTATGTGCTACTTCAACAACCATGACCATTACAGTTAATCCAATGAGAACAGCGGCATTTAGTATTACGCCAGTAGTTTGTTTTGGTGGGGCAGTACCAGTTTTACCGACGACTTCCCCAAATGGTATTAGTGGTACATGGTCGCCATCGGTTGTTGATAATACGGCGTCGGGCACTTATACATTCACGCCATCGGCAGGATTTTGCGCCAGCCCAGTCAATGTGACCATAACGGTTATTTTCAGGGGAAGTAAACCGATACCCAATCCTAAAGCGGATACTATTTATTGCAGCCTTGATAAAACTATATGTAAAGGTCGTTTCAAAGACACTTTAAATGTTTTGAATCCATGTGCTGATAATGATTTCATGCGCTATTATTGGATTTTGAGAGATGCTCAAAACAATATTTTATTAACCAATACCTCTCAATTCATTGATGTGACTTTGGATACAGGCTGTTACGTTATTGAGTGGATAGTCATCAATTCGAGCAGTAATGTATCTGATAGACAATCGTATAAAGTTTGTATAAAAGATTGCATAGCTCCTGAAATTTTAACCCATAATAAAAATGCTTCCTTAACCAGAAGCGGTGGATTTGATGGCGAAACTTTTATTTGCGCGGTGCAAGTGTTGAATGGTTTAAGGGATAATTGTACTGATTCGCTCTTTCTACTATCTCAATTGACGATGGTGCGGGATGATGAAAATCCCAGCCGAAAGTATTCGCCGACCTTCAATAAATGCATAAAAGTGACTTGTCAGGATGTGAATATGCGCATTCCGACGCAAGTTTGGACGATTGACAAGGCGGGTAACTCCAATTTTGTGCTCACTTACATCAATGTTCAAGACAATTTGGGCATTTGCAATATGGTTGTGCCATTGACTACTATGACAGTTTCAGCTAAAATGGAGACCAATCGCCCTGTAAAAAACGTAGCGGTTTCTGCTTTATTGAATAATACCAATACTACTGCCGCCTTAGGAAATACGGATGTCAATGGTTTAACCACACTTCAAAATTTGCCTTTAGGACAAAATTTTCAAATAAAAGCTGATAAAACAGATGAGGCATATTTAGGTGTAACAACCTTTGATATTGCTATCATGAGCCGCCATATTCTGGATATTGAGCGCATTACTTCGCCTTATGCCTTGTTAGCAGGCGATGTGAATGAGGATGGCGAAATAGATGCAACAGATATTTTACTCACGCGCAATTTTATTTTGCAGCGTATTCCTGCTTTGCCCCGTAGGTCATGGCGTTTTGTGGATTCAAACTATGTTTTCAGAAATCCAACAAACCCTTTCGCAGAAGATGTGCCTGAAATCATTTTCATCCCTACGCTTACTGAAAATATGCGAAAAGCATTTAAAGCCATTAAAAAAGGTGATGTAACGACCGTTTCCAATCCTCAACCGACATCCACTTTGCAAACAAGGAACAATGCCAAATTAACGATTCAAACGGACGATAGATGGATTGATAAAGGAAAGGAATATGCGATAGCTTTCACCTGTAATGATTTTAATGTCCTCTCATATCAGTTTACCCTCGGTTTTACTGAGGGGGTAGCTCAGGTGCAATCTATCGAAGCCAATAATGATTTGCCTAATCTAAACGATGGAAATTTTGGGGTCTTTAAAAATGCCATCACAACAAGCTGGAATGGCAATGCTCAAACGACAACTCCTCAGTTATTTACGCTTCATTTTATTGCCCATCAATCAGGGCAATTGAGTGAAATGTTGTCCATTAATAGCTCAATGACGATGGCGGAAGCCTATAATTCGCAACGTCAACCGATGGCTATTGAGTTGAAATTTAACAATCAAAAAGCACCCATTGAGCAATTGACTTTGTATCAAAACCATCCCAATCCTTTTGATAAAGAGACCACTATTGCCTTCAATTTGCCTAAAGAAACAAAGGCAAAATTGTCCATTTATAATACACAAGGGCAAATTGTATATACTCTTTCAGACAAATTTAAAGCAGGTTATAATGAAATATTGGTGAGTAAAGATGATTTGAAGGCATCAGGCGTCCTCTACTATCGCCTTGATACGCCCGAACATTCAGCTACTCGAAAAATGATTATTTTTAAATAGGGTTTTAATGATTAAAAAAGTTAATTTTTAGGCGAAGCCGTTGGGTACTTTTCATAGTATTCAACGGCTTTTTTTTAGTTGAGAGTTTTGAGTTGAGAGTTTTGAGTTGAAAGTTGAAAGTTTGGAGTTGAAAGTTTGACTTTCAACTCAAAACTCTCAACTCAAAACTTTCAACTCAAAACTTTCAACTCATAACTTTCAACTCATAACTTTCAACTCATAACTTTCAACTCATAATTCTCAACTCTCAACTAAAAAAAAGCCTCCCGACCATACTCACGTACAGTCGGGAAGCCAACTATTAAACATTAAACCCTATTTTTAACCTACAAAACCTTACTTCTCAATAGACACAACTTATTGAATATCAATACTTTGCGACACTTTTTTTACTTCAGCTTTTGGCAAAGTGATAAACAATATACCATTTTCATAATTTGCTTTCACCGCATCGGTCTGCACATTTTCAGGCAAAGTGAAAGAGCGTTTGAACGTAGAATAACCAAACTCTTTACGGATATATTTCTCCGTTTTTACTTCATTTTCAACTGTTTTTTCTACTTTTTTTTCAGCAGAAACAGTCAAAGTATCTTTTTCAATATTGACTTTAAAGTCCTCTTTTGCCAAACCTGGAGCCGCTACTTCAATCTTAAAAGAATCGCTCGTTTGGACGACGTTTACTGAGGGGGTGCCATGATTGAACCGTACACTCATGTCATCATTGAAAAAATCGTTAACCCATTTATCAAGGTTATTCACGCGGTTGACCGCAACAGGAGCAAAGGGATTAAATTTTACAAGTGTCATAATTTTAAATATTTAAAAGTTAAACCATAAATTTTGATTCATCACTCAATGTGATATTCCCTATTCTTCAATTCTTATTCCAATGCCTTTTTCATACATTTTTAAGTCAAAAAGACTCATTTTTGAAATTTTTTCATGACAATTTGTCAAATTAAATGAATTTTTCATGACAATTTGTCAAATTGTAATTTTTAAAGCCTTTTTAATCATTAAATCAAGAAGCTGTATTATTTTTATAAAAAATAAAAGGAATGATTAGGAAAGAACTGCACAACGATAGATTAGCTCGCGAAGCCAAAGCTCGTGAACTCACACTCTGCACTCGTCGCCATTTTTTGAAGGAAAGTGCCATGGGTTTGGGTGCATTAGCCTTAGGTTCACTGATTGGCTGCGGCAATCCGAGTAGTGCAGACCCCCTCAGTAATGGCGGCTTTCGCAACAATTTATTTGACCCTGCCAACCCTTTAGCACCTAAAATGCCTCCGTTTTTTGGAAAAGCCAAATCGGTCATTTACCTACACATGGCAGGTGCCCCCTCGCAATTGGAACTGTTTGATTTCAAACCTGAATTGATGAAAATGGATGGTCAATTGTGTCCACCCTCGCTTTTGGAGGGTAAACGATTTGCATTTATCAGAGGCGTGCCTAAAATGCTCGGTCCGCAAGCTACTTTCAAGCAGCATGGTCAAAGTGGCGCATGGGTTTCCAATTATTTCAACCATTTTCAATCGGTTGTGGATGAAGTGACTTTCTTGAAAGCGGTCACGACGGAGCAATTCAATCATGCGCCTGCTCAGTTGCTGATGCACACAGGCGGCGCGCGCTTAGGTCGCCCGAGCATGGGGGCGTGGGTGACGTATGGCTTGGGTTCTGAAAATCAAAACTTACCCGGTTTTGTCGTCCTCACATCGGGCGGACGGAATCCCGACGCGGGCAAAAGCGTTTGGGGCAGCGGCTTCCTCCCCTCAGTATATCAGGGTGTTCAATGTCGTTCGGAGGGCGATCCTGTGCTTTTTATCAAAGACCCTGCTGGCATGGATAGGGATTTACGAAAAGCCTCTATTGATGCCATCAATGAAGTGAATAAACAGGAATATGCCGAGTACAACGACCCTGAAATCCTCTCGCGCATTGCTCAATATGAATTGGCTTATAAAATGCAAATTTCAGTACCAGAAGTGATGGATATTAAAGATGAACCTGCCTATATTCATGAAATGTATGGTACTCAACCGGGTAAAGAATCCTTTGCTAATAATGTGCTGTTGGCTCGAAAACTCGTTGAAAAAGGCGTTCGATTTGTCCAATTATTCGATTGGGGTTGGGATTCACACGGGACGGATGCTGATTTGGCAGTGGATATTGGCTTAATCAATAAATGCCGTGAAGTCGATAAAGCAATGACAGCACTTCTCCTCGACCTCAAACAGCGTGGACTTTTGGAAGATACCCTCGTGGTTTGGGGCGGTGAATTTGGCAGAACGCCCATGCAAGAGAACCGCGAAGGCAAACAAATGCCCTTCAAAGGCAGAGACCACCACACCGAAGCCTTCACGATTTGGATGGCTGGTGGCGGCATCAAAAGCGGCTTTAGCTATGGCGAAACCGACGAAATCGGCTATGCAGCCACCAGCGGCAAGACTACGCCTTTTGATGTTCAAGCCACCATTTTGAACCAATTGGGCTTCGACCATGAAAAATTCATCTATCCATTTCAAGGTCGCCCCTTCCGCTTGACGGATGTGAGTGGGCGGGTTATTAGTGAAATTATAGCATAGAAGCCTATTTTTAAACCGCAAAATGAAAAATTTAAAATTTTAAACCGCAAAAGTAAAATCACAATGCAGAATCGAAGACAATTTATCCAAACCACAGCGTCGGCGACTACGGCACTGCTTTTATCATCATTAGAATCTTTTGCTTTAAATGATAAACCTATTTTTAATATGAATACAAATTTTCAACTAAAAGTATTAGCCACCAATTGGGGCTTCAATGGCACACTCGATGAACTCGGTGCAAAGGTCAAAAAAGAGGGCTATGATGGCTTGGAACTATGGTTTCCCTCTGAAAAAAAAGATCAAGACGAACTGTTCGCCATGCTTAAAAAGCATCAATTGGAGATTGGATTTCTCTGCGGTGCAGGCGGCGGCTCATATCAAGAGCAATTGGACAAATTCAAACAAATGGTGAATGGTGCCGCCAATAATACCCAACAACGACCGCTTTATATCAATTGCCATTCGGGTAGAGACCATTATTCTTTTGAGCAAAATAAAGCATTTATTGACCATACAACTAAGGTCAATAAAGAAACCAACGTTAAAATATACCACGAAACGCATCGCAGCCGCATCATGTTTGCAGCCCATACGACGCGACAGTTTATAGAAAAAATACCTGAATTACGCCTCACTTTGGACATTTCGCATTGGTGCAACGTGCATGAATCATTGCTGCAAGATCAAAAAGAAACGGTGGATATGGCTTTAGAACGGTCGGAGCATATTCACGCTCGCATCGGTCATCCCGAAGGTCCGCAAGTCAGTGACCCACGTGCGCCTGAGTGGGAGGGGGCCGTGAAAGCGCATTTTGCATGGTGGGATAAAATCATTGAGCGTAAAAAGAAAAACGGCGAAGTAGCCACCATTTTGACTGAATTTGGTCCGCCCGATTACATGCCGACACTGCCTTATACTCGGCAACCTTTGGCAGATCAAAATGCGATCAATGTTTATATGATGAAATTATTGCGTCAACGATACCTTTAATATCTAACTGTCTAATGTTTGAAATAATAGGACGTTTTCACCCATTATTGGTGCATTTACCAATTGGGATTTTACTATTAGCGTGCTTATTTTCATTTTTAATAAAAAAAGAAAAATATGCCGCATTGAAACCCGCGCTTGGCATCGCCTTGTTTTGGGGGATGTTGAGTGCCATCGCTTCATGTATCACAGGTTTTTTATTGTCAAAAAGCGGTGATTACGATGCAACGGCTGTCAATCAGCATCAATGGTTGGGCATTGCAACGGCTATCACAGCCAGCGTTTTTTATTATTTTTATAGAAAAAACAAACCCGTTTTACATCAAAAATGGTTGCCCATCACTTTAATAGGTTTGATAATGATAACAGGGCATCTCGGCGGCTCATTGACTCATGGTGCTGATTATTTGATTGCACCCCTCAGTAATTTAGGCTCTGAAACCGCTTCAAAACCCGTACAAAACGTTCAAGAAGCCCTTGTTTTTAAAGATATTATTCAGCCAATAGTACAAAGCAAATGCACGAGTTGTCATGGCGAAACGAAGCAAAAAGGTGGCTTGCGGATGGATAAATTCGACTTTATACTGAGGGGGGGTAAAAATGGCGTGGTGGTTATCGCTTCAAATGCCGATAGCAGTGCTATCATAAAACGCCTATTATTGCCGCGTGAAAATGAAAAACACATGCCGCCTAAAGAGAAGGCGCAATTGACGGAATCGGAAATTGCTTTAGTACATTGGTGGATTACTTCGGGCACATCCAACGATAAAAAAGTGAAGGACTTACCGCAATCTGAAAAGATAAAACCCATCCTCGCCGCCCTACAAAATGGGGGTGAAAAAAAGAAAATTGCCTTAGATATACCTGAAAATACTGTTGAGAAAGCAGATGAAACGGCGATAAAACAATTGCGAGATTTAGGCGTCGTGGTGCAGCCGGTCACTCAAAATAGCCACTATTTATCAGCCAATTTTGTCATAGTTAAAGACTCAGTTTTGGCGAAAGCGATTCCTCTTTTATTGCCTTTAAAAAAGCAATTGATTTGGTTGAAAATAGGGGATAAGCCTGTGAATGACGCTCTTTTGCAAACTATTTCAGAATTGAATAATTTAACAAAATTGTACCTTAATAATACAAAAATCACCGATAAAGGGCTTTTTTGCTTGAAAAATGGCGATAAATTGACTTATTTAAACCTTATTAAAACATCTATCACGGCTCAAGGTGTTCTACAATTGAAGGATTTAAAAAACTTAGAATCGCTGTTTTTATACCAATCTCAAGTAGTAAAAACTGATTTTTCAACCCTTCAAAAAGCCTTTCCAAATGCTGTCATTGATTCGGGAGGCTACTCTTTACCTACTTTAGCAATTGATACAATGAGGGTAAAACCGCCGCCGAGGGCTAAATAAAATGCAGAATTATGGCGTGTATTCAATCTATTTAATCAGAATTTTGTTTCTTTGAAGATGCTATATGACAATCACGGACGTTTGATCAATTATGTGCGCTTGGCTGTGACCGACCGCTGCAATCTTCGCTGCTTCTATTGTATGCCCGAAGAAGGCATCAAGTTTTTGCCTCGTGAAGACCTTTTGAGCTATGAAGAAATGGAGCGGATGATTCGCCTTTTGGCAGATATGGGCATCGAAAAAGTCCGTTTGACAGGCGGAGAGCCGTTTGTTAGACGTAATTTAATGGGTTTTATACGGAAAATAGCGGCGATAGATGGCATTAAAAAAATAGCTTTAACCACTAACGGCACTTTGACTGCTCCTTTAGTAAAAGATTTTAAAGACCTTAAAATATCGGCAGTCAATCTCAGTTTGGACAGTCTCGACCCTAAGCGTTTTTTTGAAGTGACTCGCCGCGATGAGTTCGATAATGTCATGAAAACCTTAGATGAATTGCTGAAATACGACATCAAAACCAATATCAATTCGGTAGTGATGCAAGGTAAAAACGACCATGATATTCTTCCGATGGTGGAAATGACGAAGCACCTACCCCTCAGTGTCCGCTTCATCGAAGAGATGCCTTTCAACGGCAAAGGGCAGCATTATGAGGATTGGACTTGGAATCACCGCAAAATTATTGAGCATATTAAAGCGCATTATCCGAGCTTGGAAAAAATACCCGACCCGCCGCATTCCACGTCTTACAACTATAAAATCGACGGTCATGTCGGCACAATCGGCGTTATTGCCGCCTATTCTCGCACGTTTTGCGGTACTTGCAATCGCATAAGAGTGACGCCACAAGGCTTATTGAAAACCTGTTTGTATGATTCAGGTGTGTTCAATGTCCGCGACCTCATGCGCGAAGGAGCAACGGACGAAGACGTGAAAATAGCCTTTATCGAAGCCATTAACCACAAAGCAAAAGATGGTCATGAAGCTGAAAAAAATCGTTTCATGGGCGCAGCCGTGACCGAAAGTATGACCACAATTGGCGGTTAGTAGCACATATTTTTTTTTAAAACAGATAGGCACATAGGACACATAGAAAAAACTATGTGCCCTATGTGCCTATGTGTTTTAAAAAAATATCTAACATGTTATATCTTCGTTTATGAAAAATATTCTACTGGGTTTATTGTTTTCTATGCTTTGGGCATCCGCTTCGGTTGCCACAAAATTTGGTTTAAAATCCGCACAGCCCTTCGTCATTGCCGATGTCCGATTTTTTATTGCTGGGATATTGATGCTCACAGGTGCATTTATTGTGTCCAAAACTTCCAAGCAAGAGGGCCGCGGATATCGATTGCCGAAAAAAGATGAATGGAAGCCCCTCGTCATCTATGGCTTTTTAAATGTTGCCCTATATCTCGGCTTATTTGGCTTAGCGATGGAGCGCGTAGCAGCAGGCATCGGCACGCTATCCATTGCGACTAACCCATTGATTATCAGCATTTTATCAGCATTTTATTTGAAAAAAAGAATTTCTAATGATATTTGGATGGGCTTAGTTTTGGGCATGATTGGCGTAGGCATTGCCACTTATCCCTTACTCTTAAAAAGCTACGCTACGCCTTCTGGAATTGCTATTTTATTGCTCAGCATGGTATCTTATTCAGTAGGAACAGTTTATTTTTCAAGCAGAAAATGGGAACTATCGAATTTAGCGATTAATGGTTGGCAGGTTTTGCTGGGTGGTATTTTACTATTGCCTTTGACCTTTTTTACAACCGATATTTCCAAAAATCATTTCGATGGCTATTTTTGGGGGTCAATCTTGTGGCTTGTGATTCCTGTTTCGATTGGAGCAGTGCAATTATGGTTGTATTTATTGAAAATTGATGCCGTTAAAGCGGCTTTGTGGTTGTTTTTATGCCCTATATTTGGCTTCATTTACGCCTATTTTCTACTCGATGAACCGATTACGGCTTATACTTTTGTGGGAACGGCTTTAGTTATTTTGGGTTTGTATTTAGGGCAGAGAGCTAAATTTATCAAAAAATAAAGGTTTATGATTACTATAAAACGCATAACCCCCGATGACCCCTCAGTAAAAACGCTCATTCAGAAGCTCGATAAAGAGCTTTGGGAACGCTATCCAACTGAGCAAGCGTTTTTTGATAATTTCAACAAATTGCCATCAGATGCACGAGTAGTTATTGCATTTAATGATGAAAATGCCGTTGGTTGTGGGGCATTTAAACCCATGATTTCGCCTGAAAAGGCTGTTGAAATCAAGCGCATGTATGTAGCCCCTGAGATGAGAGGGCGAGCGATTGGCGTCTTGATTCTCGAAAATTTAGAGGCTTGGGCTAAAGAGGAGGGCTTTTTAATTGCCCAATTAGAAACGGGTAACAATCAACCTGAAGCCATCCGCCTATATGAGAAAGTCGGCTATTATTGGATTGAAAACTATGAACCTTATATTGGTGTTGAAAGGAGTATTTGCTTTGAGAAAAAATTATGATGATGGAGGATTTTTCAAAAGAAGAACTTGCTCGCTATGCCCGACATTTTGTACTGCCTGAGTTCGGTATTGAAGGGCAGAAAAAACTTAAAAAGGGCAGTGTTTTAGTGGTCGGGGCGGGCGGCTTGGGTTGCCCTTTGTTGTTATATTTGGCGGCGGCTGGGGTAGGTCGGATTGGCATTATTGACGCTGATAAAGTCGATGATTCCAATTTGCAGCGACAAGTGCTTTACACCACGCATGATGTCGGCGAATACAAAGCAGAAGCCGCTAAAAAACGCTTACTCGCCCTCAATCCGCATATTCAAATTGAGACTTACTCTTTTGCATTCACCAGTGAGAATGCCTTGAAAATCATAGAGTTATACGATGTGGTGGCGGATGGAACGGATAATTTTCCGACGCGTTATCTCGTCAACGATGCGGCTGTACTGAGGGGTAAGGTGAATGTTTATGCCTCTATTTTTAGGTTTGAAGGACAGGTTTCAGTCTTCAATTTGACTGATAAAAATGGTGAACGCGGTGTTCAATATCGAGATTTATTTCCCACGCCGCCGCCGCCTGGGCTTGTTCCTGATTGTGCAGAAGGGGGCGTTTTGGGCGTATTGCCAGGCATTATAGGCTCTATGCAAGCAAGCGAGGTGATTAAAATTTTGAGTGGAGTAGGAGAGCCTTTGGCAGGGCGATTGTTCATTTTTGATGCCGCCAGTTTCACGACAAGGGTTTTGAAAGTGTCCAAAAATCCTCATTTACAGATTCCGCCTGCCTTGATAGATTACGATATTTTTTGCGGCATTCATAGCCCATCTTTATCCAATGAAAATGACATTTCAGTTCAGGAATTAAAAAAAATGATGGACAATCACGCCGATTTTCAACTCATTGATGTGCGAGAAGATTATGAATACGCTGCTTCCAATTTGGGCGGCACCTTGATACCCCTCAGTATTTTGAAGAAAAACACTGATTTGAGCGACGTTTTGAAGCATATTTCTACAGACAAAACAGTGGTTGTTCATTGCAAAAGTGGCGCACGCAGCCGAGAAGCAATTGGTATTCTTCATAAAAATGGTTTCTCTAATTTGAAAAATTTGACAGGTGGGATATTGGCTTTTTCGAGGGAAATTGATGGGAGTTTGGTGGTTATTTGAAATAATTAGTTCACCCTAATTATTTTCTGAATTTTTAGAAATGATTGAGATAATGCAAAACAATTTTTTCACTACCGTACACATTTAAAAAGAAAAAAAGTTGATTGACATTATGAGATAAAAGACAAAAAGCAAGTGGGTACATTTGTACAAAACCACCTG